>CAMDVN010000001.1 GCA_945877595.1 Cyanobium sp. NIES-981
TGAGCGCTTGATGAAAGCCAGTATCTTGAGCAGCAGCCTTGTAATGTTTGGCTGCTATCTGAGTGGCTTTCGTCTCAACATCATTTGTCGAGGCAAAATCTTTTGTCGAGGCAATCTCTGTTGTCGAGACAATCTCTGTTGTCGAGACAATATCTGTTGTTGACATAATCGTGTGGTCGCACTCAAATGCGTCCAACATTGCAGCAGGCGACTGGGTGGCACCTGCTTGCACCACTGGCCTGGCCCCAAACCACGGGCCCCAAACCACGGGCCCTGTACCCATGACCTTGCGCCACAGGTCACCGGTGGCGTTGAGATGCTGTTGATTTGGGTTGGGCCATTGACGTGGCTGCCGAGTTTTCTTAGCCATAGGGCAAGTACCCCGCGGGCCCCAGCCATGACGCTTGAGTTGTATCGCGAGGAATTGGCGTTGACGGCGGCCGCTTTGGCCGCCCCTGGCAGCGGTCTGCTCGCTGCCGATGAATCGACGGCCACGATCGGCAAGCGTTTTGAGGCGATTGGTTTGGACAACACCGAGGCGAATCGCCGCGCCTATCGCACGCTGCTGGCCACCACGGCGGGATTGGCCGAGCATGTCTCGGGTGTGATCCTGTACGAAGAAACCCTGTTTCAAGACAGCGACGTCATCGCCGTTGACCCGCTAGCTGCGGCGGCTCGCAGCAGTGGCAACGGGGCCCCACTTGTGGAGTTGTTTCAGCGGCAGGGAATCATTCCAGGGATCAAGGTGGATCTGGGGGTGGAACCCCTCGCCGGCGCACTTCCTGGGGAAAGCTGGTGCACCGGTCTCAAAGGCCTGGGTGATCGCGCTGCCCGGTACTACGCCCGCGGGGCCCGCTTTGCCAAATGGCGTGCTGTGCTGCGGATCAGCAGCGAGGGTTGCCCATCGGAACTCGCGGTGCGTGAGAACGCCTGGGGGCTGGCCCGCTATGCCCGCACCGTGCAGGAGCACGGCCTCGTGCCAATCGTGGAGCCGGAGATCCTGATGGATGGTGACCATGACATTGCCACCACGGCTTCGGTCCAGGAATGGGTGCTTCGCACTGTCTACGAGGCCTTAGCGATCAACGGCGTCTTTCTCGAGGGCAGTCTGCTGAAGCCCTCGATGACCACTGCTGGTGCTGAGTGTTTGCAGCGCCCCAGTTCCGAGGAGGTGGGGGAGTTCACCCTGCGCACCCTGGTCCGCACCGTGCCCGCAGCCGTGCCCGCGATCCTGTTCCTGTCTGGGGGGTTGAGCGAGGAGGACGCCAGCGTGTGTCTCAATGCGATCAATGCCGCTGCCGCCCAGCCGGCGGCCCCGTGGCATTTGGGGTTTTCTTTTGGTCGGGCGCTGCAGCATTCGTGCCTCAACGCCTGGGGCGGCACCAACGTGGCGGCGGGCCAGGCGGCTCTGTTGGCCCGCGCCCGCGCCAACGGCGCTGCCAGTCGCGGAACCTATGTCGTGGGCTCAGAGCCCTCTGACGACAGCAGCTTGTTTGTTGCCAACTACAACTACTGAGAGAGCTGCAAAACCATTCAGCGGCTCAGCTCCAGCATCTTCTGGATCGGAGCCAGCGCCCGCAGCCGCAGGCTTTCATCGAGCTCGATCGCAGGCGCCATCGTCTCGAGGCAATGCCACAGCTTCTCGAGTGTGTTGAGCCGCATGTATGGACAGGCGTTGCAGCTGCAGCCGTCGGCCCCGGGCACGTCGAAAAAGCTCTTGCCGGGCACCTGGAGCCGCATCTGGTGAAGGATGCCGGGCTCGGTGAGCACCACAAAGGCCTGGGCGGGACTTTCAGCGGCGCGCCGCAGCAACGCGCTGGTGGAGCCGATGAAATCGGCCAGATCCAACAGGTGCGGGAGGCATTCGGGGTGGGCCAGCACCTCGGCTTCGGGGTGCTCAAGTTTGAGCTGGAGCACGGCCTGCTCGCTGAAGCTCTCGTGCACGATGCAGCTTCCAGGCCAAAGGGTGAGCTCGCGGCCGCTCTGGGCCTGGACCCAGCGGCCGAGGTTTTGATCCGGGGCAAACAGAATCGGTCGATCGAGGGGCAGTTGGCGCACCAGATCGACGGCGTTTGAGCTGGTGCAGATCAGGTCGCTCTGGGCTTTCACCGCTGCCGAGCAATTGATGTAGCTGACCACAAGGTGGTCGGGATGCTCGGCGCGGAAGGCCGCGAAGGCATCGCTGGGGCAGGCATCGGCCAGGCTGCAACCAGCATCGAGATCGGGCAGCAGCACGGTCTTGCCCGGGCTGAGAATTTTGGCTGTCTCAGCCATGAAGTGCACGCCGCAAAACACGATGACATCGGCATCGGTGGCGGCGGCCTTGCGGGAGAGCTCAAGGGAATCACCGATGAAATCGGCGATGTCTTGGATGGCGTCGTCCTGGTAGTAGTGCGCCAGGATCACAGCATGGCGTTCATGTCGAAGCCGCTGGATTGCTGAGACCAGTTCGGCTGTGGAGGTTGGAGCCTGGGGATGTGCCAAAGCGGTGCCCGTTGCGCTCGGGTCAGTGTGGCTCCCGGCAGTGTGGCTCGGGTCAGTGTGGCTCGCGGCAGCGGGGCTCGCGGCAGTGGCACTTGGGCCAGTGGCATGGCTGCAGCCGGTGACAGTTCCGAGGCTTTGTGGGGCCGCTGCAAAACCAATCCTGCCCCTGCTTGGGCGAAGATAATGACACCCTAGGCACTTTGGATGGCCGTTTCCGGCGAACCTGCCGTTCTAAGCATCGCGATCGCCGGCGATCTGCATGACCAGTGGGACGCTCATGACCACCGGCTGCTGCTTGACCTCGCTCCTGATGCGGTGCTGGTGGTGGGGGATCTCAGCGACGGCACCCCCCGCACCCCAAGCCTGCTGACCCAGCTGCCCCTGCCGATGGCTTGCGTGCTGGGCAATCACGACACTGGCCGCGATTGCAGTGGCCGCACCTTCCAACGTCAGATCGACCTGCTGGGGGAGCGCCACTGCGGCTGGTCGTTGCGGCAGCTCACTCCCCCAGGTTTGGCGGTGGTTGGGGCCCGTCCGGGCACCGCTGGTGGTGGATTCACCCTCTCACGGGCCTGCCTGGCAGCCCTGGGGCCCGTGACCCTGCAGGACTCAGCCGATCGCACGACCCAGGCCGCCCTCGCGGCCGACCCAGCCATGCCGCTCGTGCTGCTGTCCCACTCAGGACCGACGGGGCTGGGCAGTGACCCCGGAGATCCCTGCGGTTGTGACTGGAAACACCCCGCCTGCGATTGGGGTGATCAGGATCTGGCCCTGGCGATCCGCCAGATCCAGTGCCGGCGGCCTTTACCCCTGGTGGTGTTCGGCCACATGCATCACCAGCTCATGCGGGGCCAGGGGGAGCGGCGCAGTTTCCAGCGTGACCGGGCTGGTACGGCCTACCTCAATGCGGCCTGCGTGCCGCGGCACATCCACGATGAGGCTGGTGTGGCCCTGCGCCATTTCAGCTGGGTGGAATTCGTTGGCTTGGAGCTGCAGCTGGCGGCGCACCGCTGGTATGACCTGAGCGGTCGGCTTCGCTATGAGGAGCGGCTCTACACCAGGGCCCCAACGGCACTGGTTCTCTGTTGAGCAGCCCCCAATGCTGAGCAGCCATCTGTGTTGATCATTGCCTGCATCAGTGCCCATGGCTTTGGCCATGGCTCACGCTCAGCGGCGGTGCTCACCGCCTTGGCCGCACTGAGACCCGACTGGCGCCTGGTGCTCTCAACGGCCCTGCCACGGTCCTTCCTGGAGCTGGCCATGGGCGCGGTGCCCTTCATCCATCGGGCCTGCCGTTGGGATGTGGGGGTGGTGCAGGCCGATGCCCTTGGCTCTGATCCGGTGGCGACGTTGCAGGCGCTCGAGATCCTTGAGGAGCAGTTGCCGGCCCAGATCGAGGCTGAGGCCTGCTGGCTCGAAGCCCAGCGCACCCAGACCAACGAACCGATCCTGGTGATCGGCGACGTGCCCCCGGCGGCGGCTCGACTGGCCCAGCGTCTGGGGGCCCCCCTGGTGTGGATCGCCAGCTTTGGCTGGGAGGCCATCTACGGGCCCATGGGGCCAGCCTTCGCCCCCTGGGCGGAGCGCAGCCTGGCTTGGTATCGCCAGGGCCAGTTGCTGATTCACTGTCCCCTGGCGATGCCCATGGACTGGGGCATCCCTGAGCGGCGGGTTGGCCTCACGGCCAGTGAACCCCGGCTGAGCGCTGCAGCGCTTGCCGCCCTGGTCTGCTCCTTGAATCTGCCGCCCGAGCGGGAGCGGTGCGTGCTGATCAGCTTTGGGGGCATGGGTCTCGATCTCGCGGCAGCACCGCTGCAGCGGTGGCCCGGCCATGTGTTTGTGGGCTCCGACGCCGCCCTTGCTCAGCATCCCAATGGGCGCTGCCTGCCTGTGGGGCTGCGTCCGCTTGATCTGATGCCGCTCTGCGGGCGGCTGATCACCAAACCCGGCTACAGCAGTTTTTGTGAGGCCCTCAGCCAGGGTCTTGGCATTCATCTGGTGCAGCGGGAGGGCTTTGCCGAGGCGGCTGTGCTGCAGGTGGCCCTGCAGCGCCATGGGTGCCACAGGCTGCTGAGTCGAGCAGCCTTCGCCGCCGGTGACTGGGAGCTGGATCAGCCCCTGCTGCAGCCGAGCCACTCCGCCTTGCCCGCGGATGGATCCCGGCAGGCTGCCGAGGCCATCGCCGTCTTTGCTGCCGCCATCCCCCATCGCGATGCCGGGCCCTAGAGCACGGATCTGAGCCAGAGCCGCCACGGCCCCCGGGGTTGCGCGATTCAGTTCGTTAGGGCACATTGGCCCGACCTTCCTCCCTGATCAAGCCACCTGCTGTTGTTTGCCTGATCCGTTTTGACGCGTCTGTTGCTTCGCCCCGCGGCCGAGATCTGCCGGGCTGCCGGGAAGAACCTCTCGCTACTGGCTGCTGTCCCAGCCTTGCTGGTTTCAAGCCTGGCTGAGCCCTCTTGGGCTTCACCCGAGCTGGGAATGCCCGCCATGGAAATTCCCAAGGAAATTCCCAAGGAAATTCCCCCCATGGGAATCCCCTTGATGCCCAGACCCGATGAGCCGACATCGGGGATCAATGGCCCGCCACTGTCAAGCCTGGCCTTGCTCGATGCCTTGCCGAAGGCCCAGCGCATCTTTGCCATCACCCCGGAGCGGCGGGCCCTGCTCAACACGATCCGCTACGCCGAGGGCACCTGGGCCCAGGGTGCGGATCTCGGCTATCGAATCCTGTTTGGCGGCAGTGTGGTCGCGTCGTTGGATCGCCATCCCAATCGGGTGATGCGCACGGCCCGCTATGCGAGTGCAGCCGCTGGCGCCTATCAATTCATGCCCTTTACCTGGGCTTTGGCGGCGCGCGCGCTGGGGCTGGAACAATTTCAACCCCATGCCCAAGATCAGGCGGCCCTGTTTCTGGTGCAGCGCCGCGGTGCTTTGCACCTCGCCGACCAGGGCCAGCTCACCCCCCAGCTCGTGGCCCGACTGGCGCCCGAGTGGGCCTCCTTCCCAACGATGGCTGGGGCCAGTTTCTACGGCCAACCGGTGAAACGCTTCGGTGAACTGAAGCGCTTTTATGACGACAACTTGGCCCTGCTGCGGGGGGGCTTGCAACCTCCCACACCGCCGCTGCCGCCCTGTGTGCCGATCGCGTCACTGCGATGCCGGATCGCAGCCCTTGAAGCTCGAACTAGCCCTGGTCGGCGTCTTTGAGCCGAGCCTTGCCCACGGTGTTTTGGGCGATCAGATAGGCGGTGACGATGCCGCCCACAAATCCCAGGGCGTTGCGCGCTAGGGGTAGAAGGTCGGGAGTGCGGGTCACGATCGGCGCCACACCAAACACCCCAAACAAAATGAACCAGAGCGGCGAAAGCAGGAGTACCCAGGTCCATTCCACCCGCCGACCCTCCTTGCGGGGATAGGCGGCAAACCCCACGATCAGCCCGCCGAGTATGGAGGTGCTCAAGGTGAGCAGCCACTGCTCGGTGGGCAGCCCGGGTACCACCTGGCAGCCGCCGATTTCCAGGCACCCCTTGACGGAGTGGAGCGCATCGACGATGGCGCCATCTTCGCCGTGTTCACGCACGTAATACTGGTTGCCGTAGCGGGTCTGCAGCTCCACCCAGAAGGTGCGTGGCATGAGGGCAAACAGCGCATCGCCCACATTGAAATTGAGCAGGTTGCCGCCACGTTCATCGGCGATCAGCAGCAGGGATCGCTCATCGAGACGCCAGAAGTCTTTGACAGCCAGGCCTGGGGTGCGGTCGTACTGGGTGAGCACGCGCAGTTTCCAGCCGCTCACATGTTCAAAATCCTCGAGCTCGGCCTCAAGGGCCTGGCGCTGGGGATCGGTGAGAGCCTTGGCCAAGTCGATCACCGGCGTGGGGTGATCGGGCAGCAGGTCAGGGTTGTCAAAGGCCAGAGCTGGCTGCGCCCCCAGGCCCAGCAGCCCGGCTGCCAGCACCAGCAGCAGCATGATCGACGCCGACCAATGCCCCATGGTTTGCCGCAGGGCAGCTATTTGCCGTAGGGCAGCTAGTTGCCGCAGGCCAAAGCAGGTGGGGATGCGGGGATCCATGCGGCGGCTGCTTCAGTGGAGCTTGATTCTCCCTGAGCTGGGGCCCTGCCGTGAGCACCGCATCCCCTGGCCATCGTTGCCCGCCTTGGCTGGTGGCTCGTCTGCAGAGCTGTGGTGGGGCGGTGAGCTTTGCCACCTACATGGACTGGGCCCTGCACGACCCCGAGCACGGCGCCTACGGCAGCGGCCGCTTGCAGGTGGGCACCGGCGGTGATTTTGCCACCTCCCCCTCGCTGGGGCCCGAGTTTGCGGGGCTGCTGGCCCCCCAGCTCGCCCAGTGGCTTGGGCAGCTTGCGGCTGCAGGGCCAGGGCCACTCACCCTGCTTGAGGCCGGACCCGGGGAAGGCGAACTGGCGGCCGATCTGGCGCGCGCGTTGGCGGCTGGCTGGCCTGAGCTGGCAGGGCGTTGCCAGCTGGTGCTGATCGAACCCAACCCCGGGATGGCCCAGCGCCAGCGCCAGCGGCTGGCGAGTTGCCCCCTCTCAGTGCGCTGGTGCAACTTTGCCGAGCTGGAAGCCCAGCCCTGTCGCGGTGTGCTGTTGGCCCATGAAGTACTCGATGCCCTGGCCGTGGAGCGGGTGATCTGGGACGGGGCTCGCTGGCGACGGCAGCAGGTGGGGTTGCTCGGGGGTCTCCGCCCTGAGCCCTTGATCGCCCTGCAGCATGGCCAGCCCCTGCAGCCCCAGGCTGATGCGGCTCTGCTTGTTGAGCTACAGCTGCGGGGGTTGCTCAAGGTCCAAGCGGGTCTGCCCTGCGGCTGGACCACTGAGTTACAAGTGGGGGTCGCTCCCTGGTACGCCGAGGCGGCAGCATCCTTGGTTGAAGGTCACCTGCTGGTGATCGACTACGCCCTCGAGGCCTGGCGGTACAACGCTCCCAGCCGCATTGGCGGCACCCTGATGGCCTACAGGGGTCAGCGCGCCAGCCCCGATCCGCTGTTGGAGCCGGGAACCTGGGACCTCACCGCCCACCTCTGTCTCGAGACTCTCGAGACAGCCGCCCGCGCCACGGGCTGGCAGCCCCTAGGGCAGCGACGCCAGGGCGAGGCGTTGCTGGCCTTGGGCCTCGCCCAGCAACTGCATGGCCTGCAGCAGTGCGAGCCCGATCAACTGGCGGCGGCGCTTGCTTCTCGTGAAGCACTGCTGCGGCTGGTCGATCCGGCTGGGCTGGGAGATTTTCGCTGGATTGCCTATGGCAGGGGAGAGGTATTAAAACAGCCTACGACCTTGTTTTTACGTGAACCACATTGATCATCGACTTGAATGTATCCAGTCAGAGGTGCTATGTGAAACGGGATTCTAGTTTTTAAGCTTTTGATCAATCCAGCTGGCTTTTGGTTTATTTAGTTGGCTATTTGATCCATTTAGTTGGCTATTTGATCAATTTAGTTGGCTATTTAATCAATTTAGCTGGTTATCGAGGCGCACACGGGCCGCTAAACACCACGCCTTCGGAATCGAATCGGCCCGCCCATCGTTTTCACTGAGCCCGCCGGGTCTTACCAGTGTCCAATCAAGCCCGCTCTGGGCTAGACACTGCTCCCCAAGGCGCTCCCACACCAGGATCAGACCAAACACATTGAGGGGATGCAACCAGCGGCCGGCACAGAGGGCGCCCACGAGCACCACCCGCCTTACCCCGGCCGTGTTGCAGGCGGCGATCATTGCGGCGGGCCAAACACATAGCGGCTTTGCAGGGTGCAGGCCTGGCCGGCGCTGAGTTCCAGCTTGCGATCCCCGCTGATCAACGCCTGCCGCGGACCCGTCCAGGGTTCCAGACACACCATCTTGCGGGGTGGCTCCGTCCAGATCACCACCAGATCCATCGGATGGCTGGCCTGCAGTTCGAGGCTGCAACCGGCATCCGGATCCACCAGACGTACGGAACCCTGCGGCCGCACCAGCAGATCGACGCCGTCATTGAGGCAGTCCATCTGCTCAGCGCTGAGGGCATCGGCCATGCTCAAGTGATTGAGGCAGTGCTCAGGCAGGCCTTCAAAGCGCAGCGTTTGCAGATTGGAAATATTGAAGTAGGGATGCAGGCCAAAGCTGAACGGCATGGTGCCCTCACTTCTGTTTTCAATCCGGGTGCTGATCTCGAGGGCCAAAGCAGCCAGGCGCACCTCGAGGCGAACCCGAAACTGAAACGGATACGCCGCGTGTGTTGCTTCGTTGTCTTCGAGCACCAGAGCGATTCCCTGACCATCGTCAAGGGTCTCGAGCAGCCACGGCAGATCGCGGGCGAAACCGTGTTGCTTGAGCTCAAAATCGCCCTGGGGAAGGGGAAGGATGTTGTGGGGCAGGCCACCGCAGATCGGGAAGAGGATTGGCATCCCCCCTCGGGTCGATTGGGAGGGATCCAGGAATCGATCCAGATCGAGGTAGATCACCTCCTGCTGAGCGCAGCGCCAGCCCGTGATCAACCCACCCCGTTCGGGGACCACTCTCAGCAGATCACCGGTGCTGGGATTGGTGAATTCCCAGTGGCTGTAAGGGGATTGGCGTTGAACCAGGGCCATGGCATACCGGCATTTCAGTCGTCATAGACCAGGCAGTTGATATCTGAGGGGTTCAGATCACAGAAGACTTCAAATGGAGACGGGGCCTCACTCACTTCAGGGTGGCGCGCCTGGAAGTCCTTGAGCTGTTCGATCTGTTGTTCGATCTTGCGAGCGACCGCCTGATCGCCGTTCTGAATGGCATCACTCAGGGCCGACTGATAGGCCGCAAGCTGGGTCTCAACACTGGCCATAGGGCAGGCCCACAAGGGTGAGCCGATGGACGACGCGGGAATTTAACCCTCCCAGGGCTGCCCGTTTCAGGCTGGGCACTTTGATGCGTGTTTCGACGTATTTGATGCCGAAGGGCTGGTCGCTTGGTGCCTGTCAGATCCAGGGTGAATGTGGAGTTGTTGTCTCCCCCCTCCCCCTCTGCATGGCTGACGCTCCCTATCTCGTGTGCCTGGCC
Source organism: Cyanobium sp. NIES-981 (assembly GCA_945877595.1). Lineage (GTDB taxonomy): Bacteria > Cyanobacteriota > Cyanobacteriia > PCC-6307 > Cyanobiaceae > RGUW01. The sequence continues at coordinate 9,526 of CAMDVN010000001.1, forward strand.
CTTGTGGAGAAGGATGGCCTGCGCTCCATGCCCCTCAACGGCAAATCGATGTCTGCCTCTGCCGCCCCAGCGGCTGATCCCGGTGAGGCTGGCCTCAGCTTGGCCTTGGAGCTGTTGCTGCGGCTGTGGCAGGCGAGTGATGGGGCCCCCTTGCAGCGGGCCGCCGCCGCCGACAGCCTTCTGCTGGTCGAACTCCCCCTCGAGCTCATGAGCGAGCGGTTGCCCCTGCTCAAAGCAGCCTGGTTGGCCAGCGGAGACACGGGCCAGTTTCTTGCGGGCTTGAGGTCGGTGGCACTGCGGGGCTGGCGGGTGGCTGTGGCCAAATACGAACCGATCAGCTTTTCGCCCTTCGACTGACGTTGATTTGACTTATTTTTCGGCATCGGAAGAGAGTCCGAATTCGTAACCATGCACGCAGCAGGGGCTGCGCCTGCCGGATCAAATCAATTCTCCCAATAGCATCTTCATGGCCCAAGTCACACCGGAATTCTCCCGATCGAGGAGTCAGGCTGAGGAACTGGCCGAAGCGATGCAGCGTCATCTCTTCTATAGCCAGGCTAAATCAACCTCGCTGGCCACCGAACACGACCACTACCGCAGTTTGGCGCTGGCGATCCGGGACCGCCTCCTGCAGAGCTGGGTCGATACCGCCGAGACTTACACCCGCGCCCACGTGCGCACGGTGGCCTATCTATCAGCCGAGTATCTGCTCGGCCCCCACCTCGAAAACAATCTGGTCAACCTCGGCCTGCATCAAGTTGCCCAAGAGGCCTGTGCAATCCTGGACCTCAATTTTCAGGCCTTGCTGGCCCAGGAGCCAGAGCCTGGCCTTGGCAATGGAGGCCTAGGGAGGCTGGCGGCCTGTTTCCAAGAGTCGATGGCCAGCTTGGAGATCCCCGCCATTGGCTACGGAATCCGCTACGAATTTGGCATCTTTAAGCAGTGCATCACTGACCAGGGCCAGCAAGAAACCACCGATCCATGGCTAGCCCAAGGCAATCCCTGGGAGGTGATTCGACCTGAGTGGACCTACCCCGTCCAGATCGGTAGCCACACCGTGATCGGGGTGGCCCACGATACGCCAATCCTCGGGTATGGCGTTCACACCGCCAACACCTTGCGGCTGTGGTCGGCGGTGGCACCAGAGTCCTTCGACTTTGCCTCCTTCAATGCCGGCGATTACACCCGGGCGGTGCTGCAGAAAATGCAAGCGGAGACGCTGTCCAAGGTCCTTTATCCCAATGATGAACTCACCCAGGGCAAGCGGCTGCGGCTGAGCCAGCAGATCTTCTTCGTGAGCTGTTCGCTGCAGGACATGTTCAGGATTCTGGCTGGCCAGAGGCTACCCGTCACAGATTTCCATAAGAAATTTGCGGTTCAGCTCAATGACACCCACCCTGCGATTGCCGTTGCTGAATTGATGCGATTGCTGATCGATGAGCATGCCGTTGATTGGGATACGGCTTGGTCGATCACCACGGCCAGCCTGAGTTACACCAATCACACCCTGCTTCCGGAGGCACTTGAGACCTGGGGTGTCGAATTGTTTGAAGATCTGTTGCCGCGGCAGCTGCAGATCATCTATGAGATCAACTCCCGATTTTTGCGGATGGCACGCATTCGCTATGCAGGTCAGCCCCAAAAGCTCACGCGGCTGTCGTTGATCGAGGAAGGGCTCCAGCGCAAGGTGCGCATGGCCAATCTGGCCGTGGTGGGATGTCACCACACCAACGGGGTTGCCGAGCTCCACAGCCAGTTGCTGCGCGACCACGTGCTGTCGGACTTCGCGGAGCTCTGGCCCGAACGCTTCACCAACGTCACCAATGGTGTGACCCCCCGTCGCTGGATGGCGGTGGCCAATCCCGCCCTGTCGACACTGTTGGATGAGGTGATCGGTGCAGGCTGGCGTCGGGATCTCACGGCCCTGCAGGGACTTGAGGCCCATGCGGGTGACGGGGCTTTTCTGGAACGCTGGCAGCGAATGCGCGACCAGGGCAAGCAGCGACTGGTGAACCACATTCACCAAGAGTTGGGCATTTTGCTGGATCACACCTCGCTGTTTGACGTGCAGGTCAAGCGGATCCATGAATACAAACGCCAGCATCTGGCAGCTCTGCAGATCGTCGAGCGCTACCTGCGGCTCCGCCGCGGCGAAGACCTGCCGGCCCGTACCTTCATTTTTGGCGGTAAGGCAGCTCCCGGCTATGCGATGGCGAAATTGATCATCCGTTTGATCGTGGGCATTGCTGAAATTGTCAACATGGATCCAGCCATGCAGGGGCGCCTGCGGGTGGTCTATCTGCCCAATTTCAGTGTGAGCCTCGGCCAGCTGGTTTACCCGGCTGTTGATCTCTCGGAGCAGATTTCGACGGCTGGTAAAGAGGCATCAGGTACCGGCAACATGAAAATGGCACTGAACGGGGCCGTCACCATCGGCACCCTGGATGGGGCCAATGTGGAGATTCGAGACTGCGTGGGCGATGAGAATTTCTTCTTGTTCGGCCACACGGCTGAGCAGGTTGCCGAGCTGGATCGAATCGGATACCACCCGATGCCATGGCTCGAGAGGGATCCGATCGTTCGCGAGTCTCTCGAACTGATTGCATCAGGTCACTTCAGCGAAGGTGACCGGGAACTGTTTTACCCTCTGCTGGCCAACCTCACCTCCGAGGATCCCTTCAAGGTGATGGCCGATATCGGGGACTATCGCCGGGCCCACAACGCTGTCGATGACGCTTGGCAGGATCAGACCCGCTGGGCCCAAATGTCGCTCGCCAATACGATGCGGTGTGGCTTCTTCAGCAGTGACCGTTCGATCCATGACTACGCCGAGCGTATTTGGAAAGTGAGCCCGGTATCGGTGACCTCCCGGCAAACGGCCAAGGGGAGCAGCCAGCCACGTTGATCCAGCTTCTGAGCATAAAAATGGGCCAGTTGCGATGGGCAACTGGCCTTGATGCTTGCTGAGGGATTAGCTCAGCGCATGAACAGCATTTCCTGGTAAGTGGGCAACGGCCAAATCGCCTCGTCGACGAGCAGCTCAAGGGCATCGATCGCTTCACGAATGCCGGTCATGTGGGGTAGCAGGGTGTCAGCGCAGTAACGCATGTGCTCGACCACACCATGGGGCGGACTGGCGAGCACCTGCTCCAATGCCGTGCAGCTTGCTAACAGTTGATGGTTGAGGGAGACCACCGGGTCAAGCAGGGAGCGATCGGGGGTGATACCCAGGGCCTCCTGGTTTTTCAAGGAGCAGGCGAGATTGTTGAGCGATTCGATCACGGCCGGATACACCTGGGTGCGGGCCATCCGCAACACCAGTTTGGCCTCGACCTCAATGGCCAAGATGTACTGCTCCGCATAGACCTCAAAACGGCTTTCAAGCTCCAGCGGGCTCAGCACCCCCTGGCGCTCAAAGAGATCGCGAATCACCTGCCGTTGCAGCACGGGCAAGGCATCGGCGCAGGTCGGCAGGTTTTCAAGGCCCCGCTCTTCCACGGCGATGTGGTGCCACGCGGCTGAGTACCCGTCGCCACCAAACACCACAGCCCCGTGGTCATCCATGGTGCGTTTGAGCACGCTAAAGGCGGCCTCTTCGAGACTTGAGCCGTGGGCCAGTTGGTCGTCGAGCTGATCGGCGATCCACTGGATCGAGTCGGCGAGAATCGTGTTTAGGACCACCAGGGGGCCGGCCACCGACTGGCCCGAACCCACGGCCCTAAATTCAAACCGGTTGCCAGTAAAGGCAAATGGCGAGGTGCGGTTACGGTCGCCGGGGTCTTTGTTGAGGTCGGGGAGGGTGTCGACCCCCAGTGACATCAGCGCAGCCTCGGCCGAGCCCTGCAGATTGCCGGCTTTGATCTGGGCGAAGACATCCTCAAGCTGACTGCCGAGGTACACCGAAATGATCGCGGGTGGAGCTTCATTAGCGCCGAGGCGGTGATCGTTGCTGGCGGTGGCGATGGCAGCGCGCATCAGCGGTCCAAAGCTATGCACACCACGAATCACAGCGCCGCAGAAGAGCAGGAACTGAAGATTTTTGTGGGGGGTGTGGCCTGGATCGAGCAGGTTGCCCTGGGTGGCATTGCCGATTGACCAGTTGACATGCTTGCCACTGCCATTGACACCGGCAAAGGGTTTCTCATGCAGCAGGCAGGTGAACCCGTGTTTTTTGGCCGTGCCTTTGAGCACGGTCATGGTGAGCTGCTGATGATCGGTGGCGACATTGGCCGCCTCGAAGTAGGGGGCAATTTCGAACTGGCCCGGAGCCACTTCGTTGTGGCGCGTTTTGGCGGGGATGCCCAGTTTGTAGAGCTGGCGCTCCACGTCTTGCATGAACACCTGCACCCGTTCGGGGATGGCGCCGAAATAGTGGTCATCAAACTGCTGGCCCTTGGCTGGTGGTGCCCCCAGCAGGGTGCGGCCGGCCAGCTGCAGATCGGGCCGCAGGGCCGTGAAGGCTGAATCGACTAAAAAGTATTCCTGCTCGGCCCCACAGCTCGAATTGACCGGAGCGATCTCGGTTTCCCCGAGCAGACGCAGCAGGCGTTGGGCCTGCTTGTTCATGGCGGCATTGGAGCGCAGCAGGGGGGTCTTCTTGTCGAGGGCCTCTCCTGTCCAGCTCACAAACACTGTCGGAATGCAGAAGGTGACGCCGTTGGGTGTCTCCATCAAATAGGCGGGGCTGGTGACATCCCATGCGGTGTAACCGCGAGCCTCAAAGGTGGAACGGATGCCGCCATTGGGGAAGGAGGAGCCGTCGGGCTCTCCCTGCACCAGCAACTTGCCGGTAAATTCGGTGATCGCAGTGCCATCCCCCTGGGGCGAAATGAACCCGTCGTGCTTCTCGGCGGTGAGGTTGGTGAGGGGATAGAAGACGTGGGCGTAATAAAGGGCTCCGCGGCCGGTGGCCCAGTCCTTCATGGCCTGGGCCACCACATCAGCTACGGAGGTATCGAGCTTGGTGCCCTCCTTGATCGATCGCTGGATCGATTTGAAGACTCCCTTCGGCAGGGCCGATTTCATCGTCTCGAGGCTGAACACATCGCTGGCCCAGAGCGCGTCAAGATCCTTGACGGGTGGGGTCTCCACCGTTGTTCGGGCAAGAATGTGGTCGATCGCTCTCAGGCGGGCAGCGGAGGGCATCAGGCTGAAATGGCTTCAATTAGCAAAGACGTTGGCGGGCCCCCTTGATTGCCGCCGTTGATACCAGTGGTCAAACTCTCCTGCCGCCTCAGCGCCGCACGGTTGCGGCAGAGCGGCTCGAGCTAAACCGAGCTGCCTAGCTTGAAGGGCGAGCTGTGGTGGTCGATTGCCCATGGGCAAGGCTTTTGAGGCCCCCCACGCCGTGCCAGTTCTTGAGCTCGGTGAGCGATTGGTCACCGATCCGGTCCTTGGTCTGGGACAGCCCGAAGCGGAGCGCAGGCTGGCTGAGCAGGGAACCAATGCGATCACCACGTGCTCGACCACGCCAGCTTGGCTGCGGTTGTTGCAGCAGTTCAACGAGCCTTTGCTGATCACGCTGCTGGTGGTGGGGGGGGTGAAGGCCCTGATTGGTGACCCCCGTGAGGCGCTGGTGATCTGGAGTGTCACCGTGATCAATTCGGTGATCGGCTACGCCCAAGAGAGCCGGGCGCAACTGGCGATTGCAGCCCTGGCCCGCTCAGTGCGCACCGAGGTTGAGGTGGTACGCGATGGCCACCGCCAACGGTTGCCCTCTGAGCAACTGGTGCTCGGCGATCTGGTGAGGCTGGAGGCGGGTGACAAGGTCCCTGCCGATCTGCGCCTAGTGCTTTGCCGCGATGTGCGCATCGATGAATCGGCGCTTACGGGAGAATCCCTGGCGGTGAGCAAGGCCACCACGGCGGTGGAGCGCTCAGCCCCCCTGGCCGAGCACACGGGCATGGCCCATGCCGGGACCTTCATGACGGCCGGCCAGGCCATGGGCCTGGTGGTGGCCACGGGTGATGCCACGGCGGTGGGGCAGATCTCGGTCTCCATGCAGCAGCAGGTCAACCTCAGCACGCCGCTGACGCGCAAGATCCGCCGCTTCAGCGGCACCCTGCTGCAGGTGATCGTGCTGCTGGCCGCGATCACCTTTGCGGTGGGCGTGATGCGGGGGCGCCCAGCAGCCGAGATGTTTGATGGGGCCGTGGCTCTGGCGGTGGGGGCCATTCCTGAGGAACTGCCTGCGATGGTCACCATCACCCTGGCCATCGGGGTCCATCGCATGGCCCGTCGCAACGCGATCATTCGCAAGCTGCCGGCGGTCGAAGCCCTGGGCAGCACCACGGTGATCTGCTCAGACAAAACCGGCACCCTCACCCAGAACCGCATGACGGTGCAGGAGATCTATGCCGGTGGCAGCCTGCGGGCGATCGAGGATCTGTGGCCAGAGGCCAACGCTCAGTTCGATCAGTCCGGTCACTCCGGTCAGCCCATGGCCAGTTCCACGACCAATGTGGCCCTGGGTGAAACCCTGCTGGCCGGCCTCCTCTGCAACGATGCCCGCCAGAGCAGCCGCGAGGGACTGGTGGGTGATCCCACCGAGACAGCCCTGTTGGCGGCAGCGCAGTTGGCGGGGATCGACCGTGACCACGCCCTGCGGCGGCACCCCCGGCAAGACGCGATTCCCTTTGCCTCCGAGCAGCAATACATGGCCACCCTGCATGGCAGTGAGCGCATCCTGGTCAAGGGTTCGGTGGAGGCGGTGCTGCAGCGCTGCAGCCGCCAGCGCGACCACCGCGGTGTATCCCAACCGCTCGATCGTGGCGCCATCGAGCAGGCGGTGGCGGCCATGGCGAGCCGGGGCCAGCGGGTGCTCGCCTTTGCGGTGGGTCAACCCCAGGCCAATCAGCGCCATCTCGAGCATCGTCACGTGGCGGCTGACCTTGATTTTCTGGGCCTTCAGGGGATGCTGGATCCGCCCCGGCCCGAGGCGATTGCGGCAGTAGCGGCCTGCCAGGCCGCGGGCATCCGGGTCCTCATGATCACGGGCGACCACGTCGAAACAGCCCGGGCGATCGCGGCCCAGATGGGTATCGGTGGATCGGGATCTGAATCGGGGTCTGGATCTGGATCTGGATCTGGACTTGGCCGGACAACCTGCCAGGACAGGTTCTCTCGCAACGACCAGCGTTCAGTCGAGGCGCTTGATGGGCGCCAGTTGGCCGCGATGGAGCCCGATCAAATTGCGGCCTTGGTGAAGCGGATTGATGTGTATGCCCGCGTGGCCCCTGATCAAAAGCTGCAGTTGGTGAGGGCCCTGCAGGCCTCTGGCGAGATCGTGGCGATGACCGGCGATGGCGTCAACGATGCCCCGGCCCTCAAGCAGGCCGATATCGGGATTGCCATGGGACGGGGCGGCACTGAGGTGGCCCGCGAGGCGGCCGACATGCTGCTGACCGACGACAACTTCGCCTCGATCGAAGCGGCGGTCGAGGAGGGCCGAGCGGTTTATTTGAACCTGCGCAAGATCCTCGCCTTTGTGTTGCCGGTCAACGGTGGGGCCTCGATGACGATTCTGCTGGGGGCCTTGCTGGGTCTCGATCTGCCGGTGACGGCCCTCCAGGTGTTGTGGCTCAACATGGTCTGCACTCTGACCATGTCGCTGGCCCTGGCCTTTGAGCCCAAACCCCCAGGCTTGATGCTGCAGCCGCCGCGGCCTCCGGAGCAGCCGTTGCTCACCCAGGGGTTGATGCGACGGGTTGTGGTGGTCTCAGTGTTCAATTGGGCCCTGCTGTTTGCGCTGTTTCTCTGGGTGAAGGAGGGCCGGGGGGATCTGGCTCTGGCCCGCACGATGGCCGTGCAGGGATTGGTGCTGGCCCACCTGGTGTACTTGGTCAGCATCAGTCAGCTCGGCGTCAATTTGGTCGGTGCACTGATGGGTGGGTCTGCGCGCCTGGTTCTGGTTCCGTCGGTGGCCTATGCCGTGGCCGCCACAGTGCTGGTGCAGGTGCTGTTCAGCCAGGCCGGTTGGATGAACAGCTTCTTTGCCACCGCTCCCCTGAGCGGCCGGCAGTGGCTGGCATGCATGCTGGGCATGCTTCCCATGCTGCCTGTGGCACTGCTAGCCCAGCGGCTCGATCCCCTGCATGGCCCCCCCGTTTGACGACACCGTGAACAGTTGGTTGGAGCATTGGTATCCGGTTGCCTATCTCGATGATCTGGAGCGCAGTCGGCCGCAGCGCTTCACCCTGCTGGGCCACGACCTTGTGATCTGGTGGGACCGCGGTGCGTCCCAGTGGCGGGCCTTTGCCGATGCGTGCCCCCACCGGCTGGTGCCGCTTAGTGAAGGCCGCCTCAATGGCCAAGGTGAGCTGGAGTGCCCGTATCACGGTTGGAGTTTTCAGGGCTCGGGCCAGTGCACCCGCATCCCCCAGGCCGAGCCCGCCGCCGAAGCTGTGGCCTGCGCCAGCTCCCGTAGCGCCTGCACCAGCTATCCCACCGCTGAGGCCCAGGGCCTGTTGTTTGTCTATGGGACGGCCGTGTCGCCCCAAGCCGACCAGCCTGGAGACAGCCGGTCGGCAGAGCTGCCGCCCCTGCCGCTGGTGCCCGTGCTTGATGAGCCGGGCTGGCTGGTGCAAGACATCTTCCGGGATCTGCCGATGGATGCCCTCACCCTGCTGGAGAACGTGCTCGATGTGAGCCATGTGCCCTTCACCCACCACCGCACTGTGGGCAAGCGTGAAAATGCCGCGCCGGTGGTGGCCGAGCTGACCAGTGCCGGCCCCGAGGGCTTCACAGCTCTTTGGCCCGAAGGCCCCCGCAAGGGGAAACTTGGCAGCCAGCACACCACCTTTGTGGCCCCGTGCCTGATGTGGCACGACCTCACCGCCAAGGGTTTCGGTCGGATTCTCACGGTGGTTTATGCCACGCCGATCCGCCCCGGCGAATGTCGCCTCTTTGCCCGTTTTCCGTTTCAGTTCAATTCGAAGCTGCCGAGGCTGTTGCTGGGCTTACGGCCTCGTTGGCTGCAACACCTGGGCAACCATGTCGTCCTGGAGGACGACCAGGTGTTTCTGCATTGGCAGGAGCGGCTGCTGCGCCAGCGGGGTGGCTCGGCCCGCTTCAACCAAATCTGCTTTCTGCCCACCACGGCCGATGTGTATGTGCGCGCTCTGCATGACTGGGTCAACCGGTATGGCGGTGAGCCTTTCCCAGGCCAAGCGCTCCCAGCCCGGCTCGGCCGCGAGCCGCTCATGGATCGCTACGACGCCCACACGGTTCACTGCCATGCCTGCTCGGGGGCCCTCAGGCAGATTCGCCGACTGCGCCTGCTGCTCGTGGTGCTGATCGCTGCAACCGTGCTATTTGCGACCTGGCCATGGGCCATGGCAATCCGGCTGGTGTTGGTTGCTTTGCTCGTGGCTGAGGGGCTCGTGCTGGCCCAAATCAGCGGCTGGCATCGGCAGCTGCTGCGGGGGTCGGGTGCACCGCCACGGAACCGCCTCGAATCTCGGCCGGGCTAGCGCAAGACGTTGAGCGCCTCGAGGATCAGCGGCCGTGCGATGTCATCGCGGATCTGCACCGCGCCGATCTGGTTGGGCAGCACAAAGCGAACCAGTCCATCCTTGACCTTTTTGTCGGCCTGAAGGCAATCGAGCACGGCGGCTGGATCCATGGCGGGCATCAGCACCGGTAGTCCGGCCGCCTCGATCACGCGGCGCTGCCGCCCTTGTTCGGTGGCTGTCCATAGGCCCATGGCCATGGCGATCTCACCCGCCGCGAGCATGCCCAAGCTGACCGCCTCGCCGTGCAACACCGTGCCGTAGCCGCAGAGGGTCTCGACCACGTGGCCCAGGGTATGGCCGTAGTTGAGGATCGCCCGCAGGCCTCCTTCGCGTTCATCGGCGGCCACCACCCTGGCCTTGGCGGCGGCCGAGCGCTCCAGAATCGACTGGAGCAGGGCAGGCCCCACGGCAGCCTGGGATGCCAACCCTCCCGCTCCATAGCCGCTGGGATTGGTTTGGGCAGCGGTCTCAAGCTCGCTGAATAGGGTGTCGTCACCGATCACCCCGTACTTGATGACCTCGGCCATGCCGGCACGGAACTCCCGCTCCGGCAGGGTGTGCAACAGGGTGGGATCGATCAGCACCAGCCGGGGCTGGTGAAAGGCACCGATCAGGTTTTTGCCGCCGGGATGGTTGACCCCGGTTTTGCCGCCGATGGCGGCATCGACCATCGCCAGCAACGTGGTGGGCACCTGCACAACGCTGATCCCGCGCAGCCAGGTGGCTGCCGCAAAGCCGGCCATGTCACCCACGACGCCGCCGCCGAGGGCCACGATCAGCGAGCCCCGCTCCAGCCTGCGCTGCAGGGCGGCGTCGTGGATCAGGCTCACGGTGGCAAGGGTTTTCTGGTCTTCGCCGGCCTCCACCACCAACACGCTGGCCTCGAGACCCGCGGCCTTGAGCACCGCCAGCGCCTTCTCGCCGTAGTGCGCGTGAACCACCGGATTTGAGACCACCAACACCTTGGTACCGGGCTTGAAGCCCTGGGAGAGGATCTGCTGGCCGAGCTGGTCGAGGCTGGCTTTGCCGATCACCACCGGGTACGGGTTGCTCTTCAGCTCCACGCGAATGGTGCGGATCGCAGTGGACATGGCGGTGTTCAAGGGCTGATGCGGTGATGGGACAGCCGGTGTTAAGGCTACGGCGTCAAGCCGGGCCGGGAATCAGCCCCGCCCGCGGCTGCAGCCGTGACGATCACGGCCAGCACCGCTTCGCCATAGCGCTCTAGCTTGGCGCTGCCGATGCCGCTCACCTGGGCGAGGGCGTTGAGGTCGCCCGGTTGGCGGGCGGCCAGCTCAATCAGGGTGCGGTCGTGGAACACCACGTAGGGCGGCACCCCCTGTTGGCGGGCCTGCTCTCGGCGCCAGGCCTTGAGGGCCTCCACGAGGGCGTCGTCAACACGGCTGCCACCCAAGGCCGTGGTTGCTGTGGTGGTCTGAGCTGGAGACCCGCTGCGTCGGCGCTCCTTCTGGGGTGGGGGCAGGGGCAGTTCCAGGTTGGTCTCACCCCGCAACAGTGGCTTGACCAGCAGATCCGAGCCAAAGCAGAGCCCGCCGCGGCCATCGGCCGCCGGCTGCAGGTAGCCCAAGCCAGTGAGCTGGCGGATCAGGCTGCGCCATTGGCCGCGGTCAAGTTCGCGGCCAATGCCATGCACGCTCAGTTGGTCATGGCCGAGCTGGCGGATTTTCTCGGTGCTGCCTCCCAGCAGCACATCCACCACATGGGCGGCGCCAAAGCGCTGTCCAGTGCGGTACACCGCAGAGATTGCCTTCTGGGCTGCCACGCTCACCTGGACCAGGGGCCTGGGCTCAAGGCAGCCATCGCAGTTGCCGCAGGGCTCGGCCAGCTCTTCGCCAAAGTGCCGCAGCAGCACCTGGCGGCGGCAGCCCGCTGCCTCGCTGAAGCCGATCAGCGCCTCGAGCTTGCCGTGCTCGATGCGCTTGTGCTCCTCGCTGGCGCTCGAGTCGTCGATAAAGCGACGCAGCTGGGGCACATCGCCAGGGCCATGCACCATCCAGGCCACCGCCGGCAGACCGTCGCGGCCGGCCCGCCCCGTTTCCTGGTAGTAGGCCTCCAGGCTCTTGGGCAGATCCACGTGGGCCACGAAGCGCACATCGGGTTTGTCGATGCCCATGCCGAAGGCGATGGTGGCGACCACCACCACGGCGCTGCCGGTGCGAAAGCGCTGCAGGGCGGCGCTGCGGATCTCGGTGGCCAGGCCTGCGTGGTAGGCCACGGCGTCGTAGCCGGCCCCCTTCAGCTCGGCAGCCAGCCGATCGACCCGGCTGCGGGAGCGGGCGTAGACGATGCCCGCCATGCCGCGGTGCTCGCCAAGAAACTGGAGCAGCTGGGCGCTGGGCTGCTCCTTGGGCCGCAACAGGTAACGAATGTTGGGCCGATCAAAACTCGCCAGAAACACCTGGCCGTTCTCCAGGGCCAGCCGCTTCACGATCTCGGCGCGGGTGCGGGGGTCTGCGGTGGCGGTGAGGGCGAGGCGCGGCACCTGGGGAAAGCGCTCGGCCAAGGCCCCCAGCTGGATGTATTCGGGCCTGAAGTCGTGGCCCCACTGCGAGACGCAGTGGGCTTCGTCGATGGCAAACAGGGCCAGGGGCCGCTCCGCCAGGCGCTCCAGCAGGTCGCCCGCCAGCAGGCGCTCTGGCGATACATAGAGCAGATCCAGCTCACCGCTGTTCAATTGGCGCCAGAGGGCTGCCGCGGGCCCGCTGGCCAGCCCCGAGTGGAGCGCAGCGGCCCGCACCCCCAGCTGGAGTAGGGCCTCCACCTGGTCGTCCATCAGGGCGATCAAGGGCGAGACCACCACGGCCAATCCCGGTCGGCAAAGGGCCGGTACCTGATAGCACAGTGATTTGCCACCGCCGGTGGGCATGAGCACCAGGCCAGAGCCGCCACCCATCACATGGCGCACGATCGCCTCCTGGGGGCCGCGGAAGGCGTCGTAGCCAAACACCCGCCGCAGCACGGTTTGGGGATCGGTTGATTCGGGGGGCGTCGCCGCGGTGGGTGGGCACGATGCGCTCGACACGGCGCTGGGCTTGGGCACACAGACCACCCACAATGGCCCCAACCGGTGCGCGTTGATGCCTACTTCCGCTCCCCGCACTGCTGCGGCCTGGGCCTTTTTGGCGCCTGCCCTGGTGCTGTTGGCGCTCTCGGTGTTGATCCCGGCGCTGATGGCCCTGGTGATGGCCTTCAGCCAGGCGGGCCTGGATGTGCGGGAACCGCTGCGTTTTGTGGGCCTGGCCAATTTTCGTCGGTTGTTGGCCGATCCCATGGCCCTGCGGGTGTCGGTGACGACTGCGCTGTATCTGGTGGGAATCGTGCCGCCGATCGTGTTGGGTTCGCTGGCGCTGGCGGTGCTGGTCAACCGTCAGCTGCCCGGCATTCATTGGTTCCGGGGTGCCTTTTACACGCCGGTTTTGGTCTCGATTGTGGTGGCTGCGATCGCCTTCCGCTGGCTGTATGCCGAGAACGGCTTGATCAACGGTTGGCTGGGGGCGCTCCTGGGCGACGGCTGGCTAGGCGGCTGGCTGGGCAAGCACGTCACGCCGATCGCCTTTTTGAGCTCGCCCCAGCTGGCCCTGCCATCGGTGATGCTCGTGACCCTTTGGAAGGGTTTGGGGTACTACATGGTGATCTTTCTGGCCGGATTGCAGGGCATCTCACCTGATCTCTACGAGGCTGCTTCCCTCGATGGCAGCGAAGGCTGGCGCAAGCATCTCGATATCACCCTGCCGCTGCTGCGCCCCTACGTGACCCTGGTGGCAGTGATTTCGGCGATTGCGGCCACCAAGGTGTTTGAGGAGGTGTATCTGATGACCCAGGGAGGACCGGCTGATTCAACCAAAACAATCGTCTATTACGTCTATGAGCAGGCTTTTGCCGAGCTGGAGATCAGCTACGCCTGCACGGTTGGATTGGCCCTGTTTCTGGCGGTTCTGCTGCTGAGCCTGGTGCGGTTTGCGTTTGCTGGCGACCGCAGTTTCAGCTGACACCCCACAGGGCTCAGTGCCAAATTGGGAGATTGGCATCCGTTTGACCCGTGGCAGACACCGGCTCTCCAGGCGCAGCGGATCCACGATCCATGGCCATTGGCATCGTGGGAGGGGGGCAGCTGGCCCTGATGCTGGCCGAGGCGGCCGCGGAGCTCGGCCTTTCCCTGCACGTTCAAACTCCGGCGGCGTCGGATCCTGCCGTGGTCAAGGCCACGGCAGTGGTGCAGGCTCCCCTCGATGACATCGCCGCCACACGCCAGCTGGCGAGCAGCTGTAGGGCCATCAGTTTTGAAAACGAGTGGGTCGATGTGGCGGCCCTTTCGCTGCTGGAGTACGAGGGGGTGCGTTTCGTGCCCGATCTCACCTGCTTGGCCGAGTTGGTGAGCAAACGTCGCCAGCGCCAATTGCTCAATCGCCTCAATCTGCCGGCTCCACGCTGGTGTGGCCTCGAGGCCGTGCTCACCCAGGAGCAGCTGGGTTGCGCCGATTCAGACGACGGGCCCGATGCAGAGCCTGCGCCTGACCTGGTACCAACTCCTCGACTGCCGGAAGGCTTTGAATTTCCGCTGATGGCCAAAGCCTCTAGCGGTGGCTACGACGGCAAGGGCACTCGGTTGCTGAAGGGTTCTGAGGACCTCGACACCCTGCTCAAGCAGGTGGAGCCCGATACGTGGATCCTCGAAGAGCGGGTTGCCTTTGAGCTCGAGCTGGCCCAGCTGGCCTGCCGCGATCGCCACGGCAAGGTCCACTGCTATCCCCTGGTGCAAACCCATCAACACCAGCAGGTCTGTGACTGGGTGTTGGCGCCGGCTGGCGTGCCCCATGCCGTGCAGGCCTATGCCCGCAACATCGCCACCTCCCTGCTCACCGGTCTCCAATACGTGGGCATGGTGGCGATCGAGCTGTTTTACGGGCCTGCCGGACTGCAGGTCAATGAGATCGCTCCCCGTACCCACAATGCGGGCCACTTCTCGATCGAGGCCTGCAGCACCAGTCAATTTGCCCAGCAACTTCGCATCGTGGCAGGCCTGCCGATGGGCAGTACCGACTTGACGCTGCCGGGAGCTCTGATGGTGAATCTGCTTGGGTTTGATCCGGAGCCGGGCCCCTTGCTTGAGGCGCGCCAGGGCCTTGAGGCCCTGGGCGGGGCCACCCTGCATTGGTATGGCAAACAGGGCCCCTGTCTGGGACGCAAACTCGGCCACATCACCCTGGCGCTGCGGGCGACGTCCCCGCAAGACCGCATGGATGAGGCGATGCAGCGCCTGGCTGAAGTGCGGCGGCTTTGGCCCCTCCTGTCCCAGGGTTGAACCCAGCATCCCACCAAACTCCGCACCCAATGCCTCGCTGAAGCGCTTGAACGGGCGTAGGATTGGCGAGGACTGCCTTGTTGGTGACTGCCTTTTACAGTTTTCTGATCTGACTCCCTTTTCGACATGGGGGTCTGCAGCGGAAGCAACGTAAGCCGGCCTCGTAGCTGGAAACGGCGCCCCGTCCTTGACCCCCCTTCTGGTTCCACCAGGTCGAACACTGGGGCAAAACGGCACGGTGGTCCACCCCATTCACTTCAGCCACCCATCTCCATCACCGGTTCTTGCATGCGTCGCTCATCGGTTTCCCGGGCTTCGGCCTTGAGCCTGGCCGTTCTCTCGGGCATCACGTTGTCTGCTTTGACGCTTGGCCGTGCCGAGGCCGTCAGTCTCGATGAAGCCTGTTCGCGTTGGGCCTCCAAGTTGAAGGAGGCCCAGGCCAGCGGCGATTCGGCCAAGGCTCAAAAGGTCTTCACCGAGGGCAACAAACGCATTCAATCTCGCTTCGGGACCACCGCCAGCTGTCCCAATGTGAAGGCACCGGCCTGAGCCCTGCCCCCATCTCAGATGTGGCTGATCAGTTCACTGGCCGGGTAACGCACTTTGGCGAGGCCCGCATTGGGGTCCGTGGCTGAGCGGTAGCCCAGGGCGCATACGACGGCACTTCGGTAAGGGGTGCTCTCAAGCTTGAGCACGCGGTCGTATTCGGCCGGTTCAAATCCTTCGATTGGGCAGGTGTCCACCCCCATGACCGCGGCCCCTGTCATCAGGGTGCCGAGGGCGATGTACACCTGCTTTTCAATCCAGGCTTCGAGGTTTGCTTGCTGCTTGCCCAGCACCAGATTGGTGTGCATCATCTCCCTGTAGGTGGAGAGGGCTGCCCTGGGAAGCCCCCTGGCCTCGCTGGTGGCCGCGATCAGTCGGTCGAGATCGGCCGTTTCGATCGTCCGTTTGCCTAGCAACACCACCAGATGGGATGCGTCGGTGATCTGGCTCTGGTTCCAGGAGTGGGGCCGCAGTTCCTTCCGGATGGCGTCGTTGCTGACCACCAGAAAGCGCCAGGGTTGGAGGCCGTAGCTGGAGGGACTGAGCACCAAACACTGCTCAAGGGCCGACCAGGTTTCAGCGGGTATCGCTCGGTTTGGGTCAAAAACTTTGGTGGCGTAGCGCCACTGCAGGGCCTCCAGAAGATGTTCAGCGCTGGTTGGAATTGGAACCGGCATGCCCTGCTCTGGCTGGGAGAGCCCCCATTCTGGAGTGCTTAGCCCAGAAGACCATCGAGAAGCTGCTGCACTTCCTGCTGGTTCAGGGCTGTGACCACAAACACCTCCTGGGCGCTGCTGCCCCGCCGTGCCACAAGCTTGAATCCGCCACTGATCGGCGCTGACAGTCGTAGCTTCAGCTGTTCGCTACGCCCCCTGACGCGGCGAATCACCCCAGGCGTCACCGTGGCAATCCCGGCCTGCTCGGCCAGTTGGCGCAGGCGCGGGATCAGCCCCTCCACATAGGTGCTGTGCGTGATCACGACCCTGCCCATGGTGCCTGGGTGCTTCCCCCTGCCGAAAGGGTGACAAGCCTAGGTAAGCTCATTCACACAACTGCGATTCAGGCCATGTTGGTCACCGTTGGCTGGGCTTCCCTGGCAGCTCTCTTCAGCTTTTCCATCGCCATGGTGGTTTGGGGCCGTAACGGCGACGGCAGCATCAACTTCTGAACGGCTCTCCCTCTGCCAACAGCAGTTCATCCAAGCGTTGAGCCATGCCTATCGCATTGTCTGAGGTTGGGCTCTCGCAGGTCCTGTCAATCGTGGCTGTCGTCTTGCTGGTGTTCGTGACTGGCAGTGTTGTGTACCTGTCGACCATTGAATGGCGCGATCGTCGACGCCGTAAGGCCCTTGAGCGCAGTCGCCGCACCTGAGCACCCTTGCCACCGTCTTCCCGTGTGACGCCTCAGTTGGCGCCACCCCCAGAGACCCGGGGGTTGGTCGCTCGAACTCAACGCCTGTGGACCAGCCTGCAGCTGCCCAATACGGCCACTGCAACCATTGTGTTCCTTGCCTTGCCAATGGCAGCTCTGCTGCTTTGGCCCAGGCCCCAGGCCCGGGGGTTGGCCCGGTTGCTGGCCCAGGCCCAGCTGTTGCAAAGTTTTGCCGGGTCGCCTGAACGACCGGTTCCGCTCTTGTGGCAACAGCGTCTAGGGCCCGAAGCGGCTGAGCGGATCTGGCGCCGCCAGCAGGGCCCGTGGTGGCAGTTTTGGGGGAGTCATGGCGACGTGGGTGCCTACCTGGTGTTGCCTGCTAGGGCCCTTGCCAGCATCGAGCCAGCCAGGCTGCCGGTGTTGCCGCTTCCCCTCGACGATCTGGTCGTCTTGGCCCCCGATGCGCTGTCGAGGAAATTGGTGCTCGATCAGATTGTCACCCCATCCCGTGCCCAGCGTGGACTTGAACAGCGCTGTCTGCAGCGTCTGAGCCGCCCCCAAGCCGTCTATTGGAGTCCGGCGGGTCTGGGCTCCCTTGCAGGCTCCTTGACGCCGCTGTTGACGCCGCTCCAGGAAGGCTGCTTCTCGATGGCTCGGCAGGGTTCGGGCCTCGATCTGGTGGGCGAGGTGGCCGCCAGTGCGGGAGTGCTGGGCAGCAGCCCTGGCCAGCAGCCAGAGCTGCTCGATGCAACCTTGGCGCCGGGCGTTCTGCTCGAGCTGCGTGGCCCCTCGCTGAAACCCCTGCTGCAGGGGCTACTGGGCCGTCAGCTGATCCGCCAACCCCTCGCTGCTCGCTATGGGATCGCTGAGCCCCAGCTTCGCCTGCTGAGCCAGCTGCCGTTTGTGCTCCGTTTGCGCGCGTTGCCCCAGGGGCCCTTTCGGGCTTCGCTGGAGCTCGAGTTGGCGGTGGGCCGTCAACGCACGGCCTGGATTCAAGTGCTCAATGGGCTGAGGCAGCCGTTGTTGGAGCAGGGTTTGGTGGAGCCGCCACCGCGGTTGCAGGCAACCTCTTCCCGGCCCAGTAACGGGGCACTGCCCACAGCGCGTTGGAGTCGTGAAGACGGTGAAGTGGTGGGCGGTTGGACCTGGATCACCCCGGTGACCCAGAAGCGGGATGCCGAACCTCGTCTGGTGATTTTTCTGGGGCCGCAACCACAGCCCTCCGCTTTGGGTGCTGGCGATGCTGGTGGCTCGGAGGCTTCCAGCACGGCTCCACTGCGGTTGATCGCCCGACCCGGCGCCATGCATCAGCTCGACCTTTGGCCCAGGGCTTTCCCCGAGCTGGTGGGCCAGTCAACTCTGTTGGAGATGGCTCTCAGTGGCGGCGCCCAAGAGCCCCTCAGCTTGCTGAGGGGACGCTTGTTACCGTCTCGGACGCAGGCTCGTCCGCCCCAGTAGGAGGAGCGTCTGCGCCAGGGCTGATGCCCTGTTGGCGTTCCCGTTTGCGGCGCTCGGCAGCGACGGTCTGCTCCATGAGTTCAACCGCCTGAGCCATCTTCTCGAGATTGCTCGCATAAAGGCTCAGATCCTTGTCGAGGCGCTCGCGCAGCAGCCCGATGGCTGCCCCCAGATCATGGGCGTAGCCTCGGAGCGCGGCAGGGTCCATTGAATCGGCACCCTGGGCCTGCTCCAGCAGGGCCATCAGACCGACGGCCATCAACCTGGAGTAGTGGAAATCACTGCGTTGGATGCCAGCGAGAGCCTGGGCCACGGGTTCGGGAGCTCCCTGGCCCTGCTGGTCAACCCAGGTCTTGACGTCTTCGACGCTGTGGTGACCAATCGCGGCGATCGACTGATCCCGCTGCTGACGCAGCAGGTCGGCATCAAAGCCACTGGCAGCGCAGAGGGCTGCAAACAGGGGCTGTTTCTGTTGCTCTGGTCGGTACCCCTGGGCAAAACCATCGAAGACCTGCACCAGCCCAACGGCAAAGAGCGGATCGGCCTGGAAACCGGTCTGACGGCTGAGAAGGTGGAGCTCCACGAGGAGCTCATCGACCATGCGCCGGTAAAGCGGCGCAATCACGAAGGGGAAAGCACGGTGGAAGGCGCGCTTGCTGTCAGCAACGGTGAGAGCGGCGCTCACGCTTGTCGGTCAAGGTGCAGCGACCCTAGCGCCGCCTACCTCAGGCCGTATCAGGCCTCAGTAGGATGAGGGGAGTTGCCGCTGCCCTGCCGATGATCCCGATTGTGATTGAGGAGTCGGGCCGGGGAGAACGGGCGTTTGACATCTACTCTCGCCTGTTACGAGAACGCATCATTTTTTTGGGGGAGCCGGTCACCTCCGAATCCGCAAATCGGGTCGTAGCCCAACTCCTCTTTTTGGAGGCCGAGGATCCTGACAAGGACATTTTCCTCTACATCAATTCCCCAGGCGGGTCTGTCTACGACGGCCTCGGTATTTTTGACACGATGCAACACATCAAACCCGATGTGCAAACTGTGTGCGTTGGACTGGCGGCCAGCATGGGAGCGTTTTTGCTCACCGCGGGAACCAAGGGCAAGCGCAGCAGCCTGGCCCATTCCCGGATCATGATTCACCAACCCCTGGGTGGTGCCCGGGGACAGGCCAGCGATATCCGCATTCAGGCCGATGAGATCCTGTATCTCAAGAAGAAACTCAACCAGGAGCTGGCTGATCGCACTGGCCAACCCCTCAGCCGTATGGAAGAAGACACTGACCGTGACTTTTTCATGTCGCCAGCGGAGGCCGTTGAATACGGCCTAATCGACAAGGTGATCGACAAACGGCCCATTCGTCCGCTCTGATTGCGTGGAAGCCCCGTGCGGCTGCCTGCATCTTCATGCTGCAATCATCTGATGAGCCGCCGGAACACTTCAACGTCGAGGGGCGCAAACCGCGGCTCCACAGCAAGCCAAGGTGCTGCTGGCAAGGGATTACCACCCAGCCTGCGGCCTACCAAGTTGTGCCGCGTTTGTGGCCGGCCCTTTGCTTGGCGACGTCGTTGGGCTGCTGTCTGGGAGCAGGTTCTCTACTGCTCCCAGCGATGCCGTAACAGGAAGCCTGGGTGACATCGGTCTTGAACCCGTGGCAGCTGGAGGTTCAGGCCTGTTGATGTGTTGACGCCTGATGCCAGACCTGCTGGGGAAAGGGAATTTCGATGCCTTCGCGTTCAAACGTGTTCCAAATGGCAATGCCGACTTCGCTGGCGATGCCAATGCCATCCATAGGATCGTCAATCCAGTAGCGGATTCCATAGATGATCGCTGAATTGTCAAAGCTCAACAACAAGCTCTTTGGAGCTGGACTGGCCAACACACGCGGTATGGTGCTGGCCGTGGCTTCGAGCAAGTTGATGACCAACTGTGGTGAGTGTCGATAGGCGACCCCAATAACGACCTGGCCTCTGCGGTGTCGGTCGCGGCTGCCGCTGTAGGTAACCATCGACTGGGTGAAAAACGTTTGGTTTGGAACAACGAGTTCCACGTTGTCACGATCACGCCAGAGGGTGGTTGCGCGCATTCCAAGTTCGAGAACCTCACAGGGATCTTCACCATTGGCGATGGAGTCAATGAGCAACACGTCGCCAGGACGTACTGAGCCCTCAAGCAGCAGCCAAAGTCCGCTGATAAAATTCGCAAAGACCTCTTTTAGGCCAAACCCAAGTCCGACAGAAAGACCACCACCGATTGCTGCGAGCAAGGCATAGTTGACACCCACATTGGCCAGAATGACGAGTAACCCAATGGTTGTGAGGACATAGCGTGCCAACAGGGCTGATGCCCGATAGGCAGGTGCGCTTAATGTGAAGATACGACGCAACAGCGCTGCCAGAGCCCTGGCAGGCAAGACTGAGCCAACAATGATGAAATAGGTTCCCAGGGTCAACAGAGACAGTGAGCCAAGGGATAGCCCTTCCCTGCCGAGAGAGATCACCTCGATGGTGAACAACTCATTCAGGTCGGCAAATTGGGCATAAAGTTGCACAGCTCCAATTACGACCAGCAGTGGGCGAATGAATTGGACGTCCTCGCGCTGTACAACTTTGGCTGGAAGATAAAGCTGAAGTATGATTAGTCCAATTCGCGTCAACATACATAGGGCGTAAAAGCGAACGACGAACCTGGCAAGATCTCCAACTCCTGTTGTCGTAATTAGCCAGGCCGTTGCCACAGCGAGACATAGCCATAGCAGTAACACATTTGCCAATGGTTTTAGTCGTTTCAAAAATGCCCAGCTGCGCTCGCCGATCCAATGTCGTCGCTCCAGGCTCAGCTGCCGCTTAACGGCTAGCCAAAAACCAAAAGCTAGTCCTAGGGCTATAAACTGCCTGAGAACTTCGAAGCGAGTTAAATTTGCAATTAGCTCAAGAAAAAGCTGTGCAATCTCATTCATGTTGCGACTCCCCCCTAGGCATGGTATCAAGTAAATGTTGTAGATCTGGTACGATCAATTGCGGTGGCTTGGTGCCGGCTAGGAGTTGATTGGTCAATGAGCTTATCTTTTCTGCATTGATCGAAAGGAATTGATATTGTGCTGGGTTGGGAGACGTGCTGGTCCCCAGCGATGTAGCCATCACAGACAAGACCGGGTACGCCTTGAGCGGTAGCGTCACTGCTGGATTAACCGGAAAGCCTGTTCCTTGTTGCAATCCCATCATTCGTTGTCTGATGGGATTCAAAGTAAAGAATGCGAATTGTTTGGCCAGGCGACGCTGGGTGGGACTCGACTGGGGGCCAAACATCCATGTTTGAACAGCGACCAATGGCCTTGCGGGTCCAGCTGGCCCTGCCGGCAGGATCGCAATCCCAAGATCTGCTCCAAGGGATTGTCGAAGTGTAGGAATCCAGCCGCTCGAGCAGGGAATCCACACGAAGCGCTTTTCAGCCAATCCCCGCCTTAACTCCTCATCTGTGCTGACAAATGTTATGAAGGGCTCGAGGTTTGCTCGATACAGCCATTGCAATGCTGGATTAAGGGGACCTTGTTGTTTTAAGTGTTGACCCTGGCTGGGAAATGGAGCAACGCCAAAGCCACTGAACATCCAATCCAGGCTGGTGAGGTTGGCATGGAGGCCGATCGAAGACCCCGCACGGGCCACGCCAAGGAGGTCACTCAGTGTTCTGGGTGCTTGCTTGAGATGGCTGCGATGAAAGCAGGCCAGCGTCGGCTTCATCAACAGGGGCAAACCGAGTTGATGGCCGCGATGCTCCAGAGACTTGAGCAGCCATGAAGGCACATGGCGCCTTTCCTCCTGGCTGAGGCTCACTGGCGTGGCGAGTCCGCCTTGGTAAAGGCTTAGCAATGGGCGACTGTTTAACAGGAGGACCAGGTCTGGGGCCAGTCCTCGAGATTTGCGGAACCTCAGCTCTTGTTGGAGACGATCACTTGATATGGTGCGAAATCTAACTTGTAGTTGTGGATTTAGGCGTTTGAATTCTTGGACCTCTCGCCCGAGCAGATTTTTTAGGTTGCTTTGCTCTACCTGATCTGCGTCGCTTGGTAACTCTAGAACCACATTGATTGAGTTCCCTAGCCTTGGTAGCTTGTTTACTCCAAGAAATCCGCAGGCTGAAAGTGAGAAGCTCAGCCCCACCAGGATACTCAGGTGCGGACCACTGGTCATGAATGAACAGCAGGTAATGGATGAATAGGGGCTGATGTCTGGATGGTGGTCAATGTTTAGTCTTCGTTAAGGGAGTTCGCTGATGATCTTGCTCTTTTGTGTTTGGGCCAACTTTGTGATTCTTTGCTCTTGCTTGAGCCTGGCCGTAAAAAAACCGGCCCAGATTTCTGGGCCGGCCTGTCCACTTGTGATGGATCAGATCTTACGAGCAGGCTGACATGAATCAAGCACCAGCCGTTGACGCCTCGGCGGTAAGCAGGGGCGAAAACCGTTCCTTCTCTGGAATTGCGGTGTACTCGCCCACGATGGCCCTAAATTCCTCTCCATCGAGGCTCTCCTTTTCGATTAGGACTTCGACAACCCGGTCCATGCAGTGACGGTGTTGATCAACGAGGGCCACCGTGTCGCGGTAGCAAGCCTGGACAATGGCTCGCACGGCTTCATCAACCCGGCTGGCCATGGCATCGGAGCCATCGCTGCGGGTCATGAGATCGCGGCCCAGAAACACCTCCTGACTGCCGGAATCCAGGGAGAACTGTCCAACTTCACTCATGCCGAAACGGGTTACCATCTGACGCGCGATGGAAGCGACCTGTTGGATGTCGCCACCGGCTCCTGTGGTGACTTCTTCGTGGCCGAAGACCACTTGCTCGGCTGCCCGTCCACCAAGGGCACCCATGATGCGGGCCCGCAGCTGGGCGCGGCTTACCAACATTTGCTCCTCATCGGGGGAGAACCAGGTCAGGCCCTGGGCTTGGCCCCGGGGGATCAAGGTCACCTTCTGCACTGGGTCATGGGCTTTGACCAGCGTGCCCACAAGTGCGTGGCCCACTTCGTGATAAGCGATGAGACGCTTGCTCCGTCCATCGGTGAGTGGTTTGCCTTCCATTCCGGCAATCACCCGATCGACGGCATCATCAATTTCAGCCAGACTGGTGGCCTCTTTACGGCGTCGGGCGGTCAGGATCGCCGCTTCGTTGAGCAAGTTGGCAAGGTCGGCACCCGAGAAGCCAGGTGTGCGGCGCGCAATGCTTTCAAGACTCACATCGTCGGCGAGCTTCTTATTGCGGCTGTGCACCTTGAGAATCGAGAGCCGACCTTTGATATCGGGGACATCAACCATCACCTGGCGATCGAAACGGCCCGGACGCATTAGCGCTGAATCGAGCACATCGGCTCGGTTTGTGGCGGCAATGATGATGATGCCACTGTTGCCCTCGAAGCCATCCATCTCCGTTAGGAGCTGGTTCAAGGTTTGTTCGCGTTCATCGTTGCCACCACCGATGCCAGCACCCCGCTGGCGCCCCACAGCATCGATCTCGTCGATGAAAATCAAACAAGGACTGTTTTCCTTGGCACGTTTGAATAAATCGCGAACTCGGCTAGCGCCAACCCCCACAAACATCTCGACAAACTCTGAGCCGGAGAGCGAGAAGAACGGCACCCCTGCTTCGCCGGCGATGGCCTTGGCGAGCAGGGTTTTGCCTGTGCCTGGAGGACCAACCAGCAACACACCCTTGGGGATCTTGGCGCCCACCGATGTGAAACGTTCAGGGGTTTTCAAGAACGTGACCACTTCCTCAAGATCTTGCTTGGCTTCTTCAACCCCAGCCACATCGTCAAACATGACGCCGGTTTCGGCCTCCATGGCAAACCGAGCCTTGGTCTTGCCAAACTGCATGGCTTGGCCAGGCCCCCCGGGCATGCCATTACCGCGTCGGGCTAGGAAGATCAGCGACCCGATGAGCAGCAGCGGAAAGAGAAGGTTGCCCAAAAGGCCGAGAGCCGGAGGCGCCGTTTTGGGTGGATGGATATCGAAGCTGATGCCTTGCTCCTTGAGCTTGTTAACCAGCTCGGGAGCGAGGCCTGGAAGATCAACCCTCAGGCGCTGAACGCGATTATCGAGATCGGGGTCGACGGCTTCAATGACGGCACTGCGACCACCGTCATAGATGTCAACAGCTGTTACCCGACCAGCGTCCACATAATCCAGGAAACGTCCATAACTCATGCGTGCCACGGCCGCATTGCGGGGCGCCATGGTGGGACCACTGGGGGCCATGCGGTTGGCGCTGCTGTTGCCGAGATACTGCCAGCCCAGGAAGAGGGCGACTGCTATGGGCAGTAGCCAGAGCGCGAGAAGACGCCAACGCTGATTCATCGCAGTGGTTGCTGAGACGGTTTCTTAACAAGTGTAACGGTCACGCGTCTCCCTTGGACTGATTTTGCTGCCTTCAGCTGGTTGTTTGCCAGCTTTGTTCCTTGAGGCAGGAGGGGTGTCCATTGGTGCGAGCCTCCTGGCTGTCGGGAGGCACGGCTTCTGGAAGCCCGTCGATCAGCAACTCTGCCGTTGGGATCAACTCCACGAGCTCAGCACCACCGAGGCCATGGGTCCAGATCTCCAGTTGGCTGTCATCCGGACATTCGAAGCTGAGCAGCTCGAATGGAAAGACCACCCTTTCCAGGAAGAACGCCTCGGGTCCCAGGCACCGGGCGATCACCATCCGATCACTGCTATTGCGGTAGCCACACGACACAAGGTTCACGGCCGTAGGCCCGTTCAATCCATCCAATAAGCCATTGAAACGTCCCCTGCTTTGGTGACAAAGGCGACGTTTTTTCCCCTTTAAGATTTTCTTCGCATTGTTGGCTGCTCTTCTGCTGCAATGGCGCTGAGGTTTTGCCGCGCCATGCCCCAGGTCAATCCACAGCAGCGCAGCTCAGAGGCTGCGCAGGGCCGCGATTGGATCGAGACGCGCGGCACGCCGTGCTGGCACGACGCCAAAGAACAAGCCGATTGATCCCGAGAGCACGACAGTCCCCACAACGGTGCTGGCGCCGATCGCGGCGGGCAAGGGGGTCACCAGGGCTACCAGGCTGATCGCTCCAAGGCCAAGTCCACTTCCGATCACTCCACCCAGACTGCTGAGCACCAGCGACTCCACCAGAAACTGCAACAGCACATCGTTGCTCCGAGCGCCCAGCGCCTTGCGCAGGCCGATTTCTTCGGTGCGCTCGCTCACCGAGACCAACATGATGTTCATGATGCCGATGCCCCCGACCAGCAACGACACGGCCCCAATGGCTCCGAGCATCAAGGTGAGTCCGCCGGTGATCGTGCTCACGATGGTGAGGGCGTCCTTCTGGGAACGCACGGCAAAGTCATCTTCACGCAGGATTCCGTGACGCTGGCGTAGCAGGTTGGTGATCTGGAATCCCGCCGCCCCCGTGCTGGCTTCGTCGCGGGCTTCCACGCTGATGAAGTTGAGGCTGATGCCATAGGTGGGGTCGCGACCTGAGAGCTTGCTCACCATGGTGGTCAGGGGCACATAGGCGTTTTCATCTTGGTTTTGGCCGAAGACAGCGCCCTTGGGCTCGAGCACGCCGATCACCGCAAAGCTCTGGTCACGGATCCGCAGCACCCGTCCAACCGCAGCTCGGCCCGGAAACATCTTGCTGGCCAGATCCGGACCGATGACGACCACGTTGCGGGCAGCGCGCAGGTCGTCGGCACCAAAGAACCGGCCCGTCGAGACCTCAAACTGGCGCACCGGTAAAAATTCAGGGGTCACCCCCGAGGTGGAGGCGGTGGCGCTGATCCCCCCGGCCTGCACCACTTCGCTCAGGGTGATCTGGGGTGCCACCCGTTTCACGCTCGGCACCTGGTCCGAGATTGCCGCGGCATCTTCAAGCACGAGGCTCTTGGGGAAATCGATCCCCTGACGCCGGGTGTCGTTGTTGCCAGGAACCACAAACAGCACGTTGGCACCCAGGTTGCTGAGTTGACCTTCAGCCAGGTTTTGGGCGCCGCGACCAACCCCCACCAGGGTGATCACCGATGCGTTGCCGATGACGATGCCCAGCATCGTGAGCAGGCTGCGCAAACGATTGGCTTTCAGGGTTTTGAAGGCCATCGTCACGGTTTCCGCCACCGGAAGCCTGGATTGCCCAAGGGTGAGGCGCGTAGCCAGCTGAAAAGGCATGCCGCAGGTCGAGGGCTGCTTAGAGCATGCCTCCCAGGGTCTCGGCGTTGTGGCTTCGGGCACCACGGTGCACCACGCCATGCTCGAGGTCGAGGGTCACAATCTCACCCTGTTGGAGCTCGGCCATCGCATTGTTGACCCCCACAATCGTGGGAATTCCGGTGGATGCGGCAAATAAAGCCGCATGGCACTCGGCGCCGCCGGATTCGGCGATCACCGCTTTGGCCTTGCGCAGGGCCTCCAGATACGCATCGCTGGTTTCTCGAACCACCAGGATTTCTCCACTCTTGACGGTGACGGCGGCCTCGGGAGACTCCACCAAGCGGACACGGCCGCTCACCGACCCGGTTCCAATCCCTTGGCCGGGCGGAAGCATGGCGGTGACCACGCCCACTTTGATGAAATCGGTGGAGCCGCTGATTCCAGCCAAGGTGCCAGCAGTTTGGACGACCAGATCACCGTCGTTGAGATAACCCTGTTCACGGGCCATGCCCATGGCCAGGCTGAAGGTGCTGGTGGAAGAGCCCTGCTCCTCAACCAGCAGAGGGTTGACACCCCAAACCAGCTGCAGTTGCCGTGCAACGCGTTCTTCGCTGGTGATCGCCAGGATCGGTGTGCTGGGCCTGAACTTGCTGACGTTGCGGGCGGTGGATCCACTTTTGGTCAGGGGCAGAATCGCCGCCGCGTTCATGTTGCGGGCGATGCTGCTGACGGCCTGGCAGATCGCGTTGGGGATCGTGGTGGCCATGTGGCTGTCGAGCACCCGCTGGGGATAGTCCCGCTCGATGCGCTTGGCAATGGTCGACATCGTGGCGACGGCTTCCACAGGGAAATCGCCCACGGCACTTTCGTTGGAGAGCATCACGGCGTCGGTGCCATCGAGGATGGCGTTGGCGACATCGCTCACCTCGGCCCGGGTGGGCCTCGGGCAGCTCACCATGGAATCGAGCATCTGGGTGGCGGTGATGACCGGGATGCCGAGGCTGTTGGCCTTGCGGATCAGTTCCTTTTGGAGCAGCGGCACCTCTTCGGCCGGCATCTCGACCCCAAGGTCGCCGCGGGCCACCATCACACCGTCACAGAGCGGCAGGATTGCATCGATCTGGTCGATGGCTTCAAATTTCTCGATCTTGGCCACCACCGGCGTTTGGTGGCCGTGGCTGCGAATGAGGTCACGAATCTCCTGCATGTCGGAGGGATTGCGCACAAAGCTGAGCGCAACCCAATCGACCCCCTGCTCAAGCCCGAAGGCCAGATCAGTGCGGTCCTTGTCGGTCAAGGCCCGAATCGAAAGTTGGACATCGGGGAAATTCACCCCTTTGTTGTTGGAGAGCACCCCTCCCACCGTGACGGTGCAGTGGAGGGTTTGCTGGGGTTGATCCACCTGGTCAACCACCATTTCGACCCGGCCGTCGTCGAGCAGGATCCGGCTGCCTGTGGTGACTTCGTCAGCCAACTTGTCGTAAGTGACCGTGGCAATCGACTGACTGCAGGCCACCTTCCGCGAGGTGAGCGTGAAGGGGTCGCCTTTGGCGAGGGTGATCGGACCTGCCAAGAAGCGGCCCAGGCGGATTTTGGGACCTTGCAGATCCTGCAGGATGCCGATGTGGGCACCCATCGCTTTGGAAACCTGGCGAATCGTGGCAATGCGGGCCGCGTGCTCGGCGTGATCCCCGTGGGAGAAATTGAGTCGGAACGTGGTGGCACCGGCCTCGATCAGCTCCCGCAGCCGTTCAGGGGACTCGGTGGCGGGGCCGATGGTGGCCACGATCTTGGTGCGACGCATGAGATCGGGCTTGGGCATCGGAACGCCGAAGGTAAGGCCGAAACTACCATTCAGCCCCCTTGAAGGACTGCTGACCATGGACCTGCTCCGTTATCAGCGCCAATCGCGACAGACGGCCCGTTATCCCCAGGCCGGCTCCAATCCCATTTATCCGACCCTGGGGCTCTGTGGCGAGGCGGGTGAGGTGGCCGATAAGGTCAAAAAAGTGATCCGAGATCGGAACGGCGTCTTTGATCAGGCTGTGCGAGACGACCTCAAGCTTGAGCTCGGCGATGTGCTCTGGTATGTCGCCCAGCTCTGCACCGAACTGGATCTGGACTTGGCGGAGGTCGCCGCCGCCAACCTCGCCAAGTTGGCCAGCCGTGCCGCCCGTAACGTGATCGGAGGCAGTGGAGATCAGCGTTGATGGTCAAGACAGGACGACTTGAAGCACGCCTGGGAGGACGACTTGAAGGACGTCTTGAAGCACGCCTTGGCAGGCTGTTGATCTCGGTCCTGAGCCTGGTGCTGATTGGCCTGCTCGCTCCTTCTGCCGCCTGGGCGACCGAGTTGGGTGTGAGCGATGGGCGCCTGGATCCCTGTCCAACAACCGACGTGGGTGCCCAGCCGGAGCTGGGCCGACCCAGCGGTGCCAGCTGCTATGCGCTGCGGGGTGTGGTGCACAACCCCACCGCCAAGATCGTTGTTGACACCGATGTCTTCGCCTTGATCCTCGATGCCAGTGGTGAACCCGTGCTGCAGAACCGCACCCGGGTGGGCTCGATCGGCGACGTGCCCCCCGGAGACTCTCCCTTTGCCCTGAGGCTTTCGGTGCCGATGGGGACCCCTGGCCCGCTCAGCTTTCGCAATGTGAAGGCGCGGGGCTTCAAAGCGCCGGTGCGCACCCGTGCCGGCGTCGGCGACGAACTGCTGCCGCTTGAACAACAGCTTGATCTGGACCAATCGGGTTGATCTGGACCAATCGGGGGCCGCGCCCTAGGCGCCGTAGCCGCCCAGGGTGTCACCTGCCCCCAGCAACAGGTTTTGGGCCAGCTGCAGGGCGAGAAAGGCGAGGATCGCCGAGAGATCGAGACCACCGAGGGGCGGTATCAAGCCCCTGAAGGCATTGAGATAGGGGTCGGTGATCGAGCTCACCGTGCTGAGGAGCGGGTTGCTCCAGTCAAGGTTCGGGAACCAGCTGAGCAGCACCCTCACCAGCAAGACCAGGGAATAAATCTCGAGGGTGCGGGCCAGCACGGCGAGCAGTTGGCTGGCAATCTCCATGGCAAGGGTGGGGGTGGCCCAACGCAATCAGACCCAACTCTATGCAGCAGGCCCTGGTAACAGCCGCACGGCGAAGGTGCGGTGAAATTTTTCGCTGAGGGTGAGCCAGTAGGAGCGACCATCGCTCTGGCGTTTGCGTTCGATGAAGTTCTGCGCCAGCAGTTCTTTGATGTGGTCGTAGGCGCCGGAGCCCCGAAGTTCGACCAGTTCTGATTGGAGGATCCGTTTTTTGAGCGCAATCGTGGCCAGGGTGCGCAAGCTGGCGGTCGACAGGTCAACAGGTAAGAGGTTTTGGACCAGATCCGCCAGGCTCGAGCGCAACTGCAGGCTGTAGCGACCGCTTTCCTGCACGATTTCCAAGGCTGTGTCGCGGTGCGCGTAGTCAGCGATCAGGGCCATGAGACCCAGCTCGGCCTCTTCACGGCCGATGCCAGCGATCTCGGCCAGTTCCCCCAGTTTGAGCGGACGTCCCTTGAGGTACAGGATCGCCTCGATTCTCGCCGGCATCGAGAGGCCTTCGATGGCCATGGCACTGGCCACCACGGTGGGGTCGCCCTTCAAGCTCAGGTTTTGCAGGCGAGGCGCGAACCGTACCGCAGCTGCAGGATTCAGGCCAGGGCCAGTTCAACCGTGGTGCCCTGCCCCAGGAAGAGCTGGTAGGCGGGGTTGTGGGATTCATCCCAATACTGATAGCCAAGGGCGTCGAGGAAGCGCTGCCAGTCATCGCGCTCGGCGCTCGGCACCTGCACACCCACCACGATGCGGCCCACGTCGGCCCCGTGGTTGCGGTAATGAAAAATGCTGATGTTCCAATTTGGATGCAGGGCACTCAGGAAGGTCATCAGGGCACCGGGCCGCTCTGGAAATTCGAAGCGGTAAAGCAGTTCCTCGCCCTGGCTCCGGGACGGCCCAGCCGTGGCCGGCAGGCGCCCCCCCACCATGTGGCATAGATGCAGTTTGGCCAAGTCGTTGTTGGTCAGATCCAGGCAGGGGAACCCGGCTGCATTCAGATCGGCGACCAGGGTTTCTGTGTCGTGACGACCGCGGATCTGCACCCCCACAAAAATGTGAGCCAGCTTTGGATCAGCCATCCGATAACTGAACTCGGTGAGGCTGCGCTGGCCGAGTAGGGAGCAGAACCGCCGCAGGCTTCCGGCCTGTTCTGGAATCTCCACCGCCAGCAGGGCCTCGCGCTCTTCGCCCAATTCGGCGCGCTCGGCCACAAACACCAGGCGGTCAAAGTTCATGTTGGCGCCGCAAGCCACCGCCACCAGGGTTTTGCCTTTGAGCTTGCGCCGTTCGACGTCGGCCTTGAGGCCGGCGATGGCGAGGGCCCCGGCTGGTTCAAGAATGGAACGGGTGTCTTCAAAGACATCCTTGATGGCCGCGCAGATCGCATCGGTGTCCACGGTGATCATGCTGTCGACGGTCTTCTGGGCCAAAGCAAAGCTCTGCTCGCCCACCTCACGCACAGCAACCCCATCGGCAAACAGTCCCACCTGGTCCAGCCGCACCCTCTGACCGCAGGCCAGGGAGCGGGTCATGGCGTCCGCATCGCTGGGTTCGACGCCAACCAGCTCCACCTGGGGCCACACAGTTTTGATCAGCGCCCCGATGCCGGCAATCAGGCCCCCCCCCCCAACAGCTACGTAGATCACATCGGGGGGCCTGGAGCACTGGCGCACCAGCTCGAGGGCAATCGTGCCCTGCCCGGCAATCACATCGGGATCGTCAAACGGATGAATAAATGTGAGCCCCAGGTCCTGCTCAAGCCGACGCGCCTCTCCATAGGCAGCGTCATAGGTGTCGCCATGGAGCACCACCTCGGCGCCGCGAGCTGCCACTGCTTTGACCTTCACCTGGGGGGTGGTCACGGGCATCACAATCACGGCCCGACAGCCCAGCCGTGTGGCAGCAAGGGCCACGCCCTGGGCATGGTTGCCGGCACTGGCGGCGATCACCCCACGCTCCAGTTCGGCGGAGCTGAGGTTGGCCATGGCGTTGTAGGCCCCGCGCAGCTTGAAGCTGAACACCGGCTGCAGGTCTTCACGTTTCAGCAGCACCGTGTTGCCGAGGCGCTCTGAGAGGTTGGGGGCCGGATCAAGGGGCGATTCGATCGCCACGTCGTAGACCCGGGCCCGCAGAATTTTGCCCACCATGGCCGCCAAGGCAGGGTCGGTGCTGGGGGACGCTTGAGACAGAACATCGGCCATCAGTCCAGTTTCGC
This sequence comes from Cyanobium sp. NIES-981, assembly GCA_945877595.1. GTDB lineage: Bacteria > Cyanobacteriota > Cyanobacteriia > PCC-6307 > Cyanobiaceae > RGUW01. The sequence continues at coordinate 41,182 of CAMDVN010000001.1, forward strand.
AACCCGACTCCGTAAACGGTGTGTGTTGTCGCCGAGGGCAAGGGGGATAGGCCTAGATTGCTGCTCAGACGTCCGGTGGGCATGCATCTCAGCGAGCTGAGCCATCCGAACCAGCTGCATGGCCTCAGCACTGCAGAGCTCGAGGGAATTGCGCGACAGATTCGCGAACGTCACCTCGAAGTGGTGAGCACCAGTGGTGGGCACCTTGGCCCAGGGCTGGGGGTTGTGGAACTCACCCTGGCCCTCTACCAAACCCTTGATCTCGATGTTGACAGGGTTGTATGGGATGTGGGCCATCAGGCCTACCCCCACAAGCTGATCACAGGTCGCTACAAAGATTTTGACAGTTTGCGTCAGAAAGGCGGTGTTGCTGGCTATTTGAAGCGAAGTGAGAGCCGTTTTGACCATTTTGGGGCCGGCCATGCGTCCACCAGCATCTCGGCGGCGCTCGGCATGGCCCTGGCCCGCGACCAGCGTGGTGAAAACTTCAAAGCTGTCGCGGTGATTGGCGATGGTGCGCTAACTGGCGGCATGGCCCTCGAGGCCATCAACCATGCCGGCCATTTGCCCAAGACCAACCTCTTGGTGGTCCTGAACGACAACGACATGTCGATCAGTCCACCGGTGGGCGCTCTCTCAACTCACCTCAACCGCATGCGGCATAGCAAGCCGCTGCAGTTCTTGAGCGACAACGTCGAAGAAGCAATCCGCCATCTCCCCCTGATGCATGGGGAGCTGCCCAGTGAACTCAAGAACCTTAAGGAGAGCATGAAGCGCCTCGCGGTGCCCAAGCTGGGCGCCGTTTTTGAGGAACTGGGCTTCACCTACATCGGCCCGATTGACGGCCACAACATCGCTGAGATGGTGCGCACGTTCGAGCAGGCGCATCGCACCGAAGGGCCCGTGATCGTTCATGTGGCCACCACCAAGGGCAAGGGCTACACCTATGCCGAAGCCGATCAGGTGGGCTATCACGCCCAAAGTGCCTTTGATCTGGCTACCGGCAAGGCCTATCCCTCCAGCAAGCCGAAGCCACCGAGCTACAGCAAGGTCTTTGGTCAAACTCTGGTCACAATTTGTCAGCAGGATCCCACCGTGGTCGGTATTACCGCCGCCATGGCCACCGGCACCGGCCTCGATCTGCTCGAAAAAGCTTTGCCTCAGCAATATTTCGATGTGGGCATCGCCGAACAACACGCCGTGACGATGGCTGCCGGCATGGCCTGTGAGGGTCTCAGGCCCGTCGTGGCCATCTACAGCACCTTTCTGCAGCGGGCCTTCGACCAGATCATTCACGATGTTGGCATTCAGAAACTGCCGGTTACCTTTGTGCTCGATCGGGCCGGCCTGGTGGGTGCCGATGGCCCTACCCACCAGGGGCAATACGACATCAGCTATTTGCGGGCCGTGCCCAATTTCACAGTGATGGCCCCGAAGGATGAGGCCGAGCTGCAGCGCATGCTGATCACCTCGATTCACCACGATGGGCCCTGTGCGATTCGGATTCCCCGGGGTGAAGGCGAGGGTGTGCCGTTGGCCGAGGAGGGCTTCGAGCCCCTCCAGATTGGCCGGGGCGAATTGCTCACCGATGGCGATGATTTGCTGATCGTGGCCTATGGATCGATGGTGGCCCCCGCCATGGCCACCGCCGGATTGCTCCAGGAGCAGGGCATGCGGGCCGCGGTCATCAATGCCCGCTTCCTGCGGCCCCTTGATGAGGCCTTGATCCGGCCCATGGCTCAGCGGATTGGCCGGGTGGTCACCATGGAAGAAGGGTCGTTGCCGGGCGGCTTTGGCGCAGCTGTGGTCGAGAGCCTCAGTGACCACGGTGTGTTGGTTCCCGTGCTGCGGCTTGGGATTCCGGATGTGCTGGTCGACCATGCCAGCCCCAACCAGAGCAAGCAGAGCCTTGGCCTCACGCCGTCGCAGATGGCGCAGACCATCCTGCAGCGGTTTGGACCGGCACCCACGTCGTCAGGTGCTGCCATGCCCCAGGCTGTGGCGGTCTGAGGACCGAGTGCCCATTGGTTCAACTGGACGACCCGAGCCCAATTTGCAGCGCTCCACCAGTTCAGTGCCAGGTGCTCGTGGTGGGCGCCGGCCCGGCTGGTGCCGAGCTCAGTCGAGGTCTCGCCCAGGCAGGGATTGATGTGATCCTGATCGAGCGCTTGCCGCGCCTCGACCAGGCTGCGTTTAGCAGTGCCGCCCTACCCCTTGAGGCGGTGCATCACTACGGGCTGCCCGCCCATGTGGTCGCATCCCGATGGAGTGGCTGGCAACTGATCGGCCCCGCTCAGCAGCGGCGCCAGTGGGAGCATGGCACCCCCCTCGGGGCCGTGTTGGATTTTGGGGCCCTGCGGCAGTGGCTGGTGGACCAGGCCCAGTCCTGGGGCGCTCGGGTGCAGCTGGCCACCACGGCCTTGGCCTGCCGTCAGGTGCCTGGCGGTGTGCTAACCCAGGTCCGGCGCAGCGATGGCCGCCTCCAGCAGGTGCAGAGCCGCTGGGTGGTGGATGCCAGTGGTCAGTCGCGGGCGCTGCTGGGAGAACCGGGCCCTGGGATGGGGCCGTTGGTTGGCGGGATCGGCCTGGAGTGGTTGCTTGAGGTGGAGCCCAGCTGCTGGAGGACCTGGACCGGTCGGCTCAGTTTTGTGCTCGGTTCCAGCTGGGTGAGCCAGGGCTATGGCTGGGTTTTTCCGATGCAGAGCGGCCTGCTCAAAGTGGGCGTCTGCCGGCTGATGGACCCGGGATCTGCTCAGCCAGCCCTAGGCCCCACCATGGCTCAGCTCCTCAGCCGCATCGGCCTGGACGGGGGACACGTGATCGATCGCCATGGCGGCCTGATTCGCAGCAGCCTGGATCGTCGTGAACCCCATCGCCAGGGTCGCCTACTGGGGCTGGGCGATGCCGTGAGCACGGCCAACCTTCTCGGCGGCGAGGGCATTCGCCATGCTCTGTGCAGTAGCCGAGTGCTACTCACGGCCCTACTCAACGCCCTCAAGCTCGAACGCCTCGGTCAATCCGAGTCGCAGCAGTTGGTGGCGATCGATCGTTACCCGCAGCTGTTGCGACGCGAGCTGGGTTGGCGCTGGGGACTCAGCGGCAGGCTGGCGCGGCGCACCTGGCTGGGTCTCAGTCATGCAGCCGCTGATCGGCGCTTGGAGCGGCTCTTGACCGGTCTGGAGACCAACAGGGCCGAGGATCTCTCCGCCCTGTTGTTTGGGTACCGATTCGAGCGCTATGGGCCCAAAGCCCTTCCCTACCTCCTGGGTTGGCGCTGAGGGGCTCAGAGCACGCCGCGGGAAGCCAGGCCCTGGATGGCACCGATGCCGAGCAGGTGACCAAAGCTGGTGGTACCGAGCAGGGCGGCGTGGCTCATGCCACCAAACAGGGTGGCGTTGGGCAGCTGGGCACCCACGTTGGGATGCTTGATCGTGGCCTTGCCGATGGCAATGGCGATCACGTTGCAGATCACCATCACCAGCGCCACCTTGGGTGACCAGCTGATGGCAGCGGGGGCGATGGCCAGGAGGGGGGCGAGCATGGATCCAGTGCTAACCGACCCATCTTCCGGGCCCAGACCCTGGCCTGGAGCGCTGCTTAAGACTTGTTCATCGGTTGGCGCAGGGCTGCGGCGAAGCCCGAGGCCACTAACAGATTGGCGAGGGTCAGAAAAGCCTCGGCTCCGCCATGCAGGCCATCGACGTCGGCGAGTTGCCGGCCGTACTGCGCTTGGGCCAGCAGGGCTGCGCCAATCGTCACGGCCACAAACACCAGGGTGAGCGCAAAGCCATTCCAGGCCAGGCGGGGAAAGGCCTCAATTCGGCGCGCCCACCACAGAAATGCCAGGTAGGGCAGCAGCGAGAGCCCAAACAGGGGGGCGGGGTCAATGGCGCCCAGCCATTCCAAAGCCGTAGCGGCGAGGTCAGCCATGCCGTCTGCGCTCCTGCTGACGCAGCAGATTCCAGGCGGCCAGGGCCATGGCGCCGTTGCCAAGGGCCGTGAGACCGGCTTGAAAGACCACCAGACCATTCAGGGCAGCTGTGTTGTCAAACAGGTGCCAGGTGCAGGCGGCCATGGCACTGGCCAAGGCGGGAACCATCGCCAGGGCCAGCCAACGCCATCCCCCTTCAGCCCGCTGCCGCCCTAGGGCCAGTACGGCGCTGATCGCCACGGTCCATTCCAGGACCGAAGCGATGTGGATCCACCAAGTTGGCAGCGAGAGAGCATGCATCGATTGACTCTATTGATCCAGGATTGATCCAGGCAGATCTGCAGTCGAGCGGTGGACCGTAAAGTTGCCCAGATGGCCGGTGCTTCCCACCCCCGCAGGATCCTGCTCTGCGGCTACTACGGCGAACACAACCTCGGCGACGATGCGCTGCTGGAGGTGTTGCTTCAGCAGCTGCCAGCCGGTTGCAACCCTGTGGTGACCGCCCACGATCAAGTTCAGGTGCAGCAGCGCTTTGGGGTTGAAACGGTGCCCCGTCGGCGCCTGGCGGCCGTGCTTGCAGCACTGGCTGGCTGCCAGGGTCTTGTGCTGGGTGGCGGCAGCCTGCTGCAGGATGTCACCAGTTTTTCCAGCTTGCTGTATTACGCGGCGCTGATTGTGGCGGCCCGTTTGCAGGCCAAACCCGTGGTGTTGTGGGGCCAGGGGCTGGGCCCCCTGCGGCGCCGGCGCTCTCGTTTGCTGGTGCGGGGCCTGCTGCCGTGGCTGCAGGCCGTGCGCTGGCGTGATCCCGAATCGGCCGCTTTGGCCGTGCGCTTGGGCCGCCCAGGCCACCATGACCATGACTACGGAGCCGATCCCGTTTGGGCTAGCCCGTCGCAGCCTTGGCACGGGCAAGGCGGGCCGATTGTGGTGTGTTGGAGACCCACGCCCCACCTGCATGGCCAGGCGTGGAGTCCTTACCTCAAGGCGCTGAGCCAGCTCGCGGTGGAAGCCGATCGCGAGGTTCTCTGGCTTCCCTTCCATGCCGAACAAGACCGGGACTTGTTGCTGGTGCTCAGCCAGCAACAGTTGGTGCCGGCTCCTCTTTTGGCGCGCAGTCGATCGGTCCAGGCCCACACCCCAAGCGAGGCCAAGGCGGTGTTTGCGGGTGCCGGCTTGGTGATCGCCATGCGGTTGCATGGCTTGATCCTGGCTGCTGCTGGTGGTGCACCCTGCGCGGCCCTCAGCTACGACCCGAAGGTTGAGGTTGCGGCGCTGGCCCTGGGTTGTCCGTGCCAGCGGCTCGAGGTTTCTGCCAGCACGGCTGAACTCGTCCAGGCCTGGCAGGCACAGCTTGAGCAGCCGCCCAATCCCCAACGCCTCAGCGAGCTGCGCGATCAGGCGTTGAGCCACAAGCAGCTGTTGGCTTCAGCGCTTGAGCACCACTGAATCAATCGACTGTCCCTGGCTGTCCCAGCCATCAATGCGCAGGCTGTCCCCCTCCACCGTCAGTTCAGCAAAGCTGTAGGTGCTCAGGGCCCGGGCGGTTCGGGAGTTGGCCACAACTGGGCGAAGCGATGCTCCGCCCCCACCGACGATCAAAAAGGTGGTGCCTTTGATCACCTTGGTGCGCTCGTAGTTGTGCTCATGGCCGTTGATGTAAAGCTGCACCCCATACCGCTCAAACAGGGGAGTGAGGCGGGCATTCAAGGCCGGATCATCGCCATAGAGTCCCGCCGAAACGATCGGGTGATGGCCCACCACCACCTTCCAGGGGGCCGAGCTGGCTGCCAAGGCTGATTTGAGCCAGGGCAGCTGGTGCTGCCACTTGGTGTTCACGTTGGTGTCGAGCATGAAAAGTTCAACCGGTCCCTTGCGCACGCTGTACCAACGGCCCTTCATGCCAAAGGGCTTGTAGGCAACTTGAGGGTTTCCGTTGGCGGTGCGAATGTCGTGGTTGCCAAGCACCGCATGGAACGGCACCCCTGCGGCAATCAGTTCTCGATAGGGGATTTGGAAGGTAGGCCCGATCCCGGCCAGATCGCCGTCGCTCCAAGACGATGTGGCGTAGATGTTGTCACCACCCAGGATGACGAGATCCACGGGATCGCGTCGATGCACAGCGGCCATCTGGGTCCCCACGGCACGTTGGTTGCGGTTGCCGCTGCCGGCGTCCGCTGTGGCGAGCAGGCGGACCCGAGCGGGCTGGGGGGACGCCTGCAGCACGGCCGTTGAACCGAAGGCCACCCCCCAGGCCAGGGCAGCCATGGGAAGGAGCCGTAGCAGTTGGCGACGCGAGAGGGTCAGGGGCCGATCCAGTCGAGAGCACTCCCGTCGTGATCGATTCATGACGGCATGGCCGCGGATGCACCGGCTCCAGCCGGCAAGCGCTCTCCAGCCTGCAAGCGCTGCAGCTCAAGCAACACCTCCTGGCTGTGCCCAGCAGGACGCACGGCGGTCCAATTGGCACGCAGGATCCCCTGGGGATCAATCAAAAACGTGTGCCGCTGTGAAAAAGGGGGGATCCAGGAACCGTAGCGGCGGCTCACCAGGCCACCCGGATCCGACAACAGCGTGTAGGTGAGCCCCTCACTGCCGCAGAACGAGGCGTGCTGATCGGGGTCATCGGCGCTAATCCCGATCACCTCGGCATTGCACTGGGTGAAGCGATCGAGATCACGTTGAAAGCCCCGTGCCTCGAGGGTGCAGCCGCTGGTGAAATCTTTGGGATAAAAGTAAAGAACCAGCCATCGTCCGGCCAGATCAGCCAGGCTCAGATGGATTGGACCGCCTTGGGAGATTCCCTCGAGGCTGAACTGGGGAGCGGCCTGTTCGAGATCAGGCAACGTTCCACCCATAGCAAAAGCCTGTCGAGGAAACATCGACAGGCTCAACGTAAAGCCAACCATGCCCGCAGCTTGACTCAGCAGTTGGCGACGGTGCATGGAACTCGGAGGTGACCGGAGAAGGCCTGCTTCTAGCTCAAAGCTTGGAGAGGTTGACGCCCAGTTCCTTGGCGTAGGGTCCAAGACCCTTTTTCTGGATTGTTTTGAGAGCACGGGTGGAGACCCGCAGCTTCACGAAACGGTTACCTTCGGCCCACCAGAGCCGACGCTCCTGCAGGTTGACCTGCTGGAGCTTTTTGGTGCGGATGTGGGAGTGCGATACGGCCATGCCGTTGTTAGCGCGCTTGCCGGTGAGCTCACAGACGCGGGACATGGCTTTTCAAGCTCTCAACGTTAAGGGCTGGTGCCCATTGTGCCTGATCTTATCAAACGATGCGAGTGTTGCGGTGATTAGACACCACGAGCCATCAGCGTGCCCATCAAGGCGGTGCTGCGCTGCTGGAAACCGGCGAGCTGGTTGGGCTCTAGGCCACCAACGGCGAGGCGGGCCATCTCGTAGAGGTGGCGTCCCAGGTCGTTGGCCAGCTGTTGCGAAGGCGAAGCGGCAGCACCGGCTGCTGAGGTGGTGATCACGCTGCCTGCCGAGAGTTTCAGCAGGCCTTCCACCAGCGGGTGCTTGCGGTTGACCAGCAGCACGTGGTGCTCTGGAAGCCCCGGCAGGCGCTGCTCCATCAGGGCACCCATGTCATTGAGACGGCGCATCTGTTCAGGGAGCAGGATCAAGGCCGCGGGGGCGTTGTCACCCTTGAGGGACTGCACCTGAATCGTGACCCTGTCATTGGCGAGGGCTGCCTTAAACAGCTCCCGGAGTTTCTCGGAGCTGTCCTTGCCATCGGCATCACTCAGTTCGCTGTCTTTCTCCTGCAGAGAAGCATCGAGTTCGCTGTCGACACGCTGAAATTTGAGCTCGTTGTGGCGATACTCCATCCAGGGAATGAACTGCGCATCGATGACGGTGTCCGCCAACAGCACTTCAGCCTCCTGACTCCTCCACAATGCCAGCGCTCCAGCCTGGGCGGCTTCGTCGGTGCAGTACAGAATCCTCTTGTCGGCGGAGGGATCCAGGCGGCTGCGGTAGCTCGCCAGGGTTGTGTAGGCCTTGCCGTCTTCACCCGGGATCGGGTCGGGATTGGCCAGCTCAGCCTCACCACCTTCCTGGATCCTTGCCGTCGTGCCAAACAACACCAGATCCGCGACCTGGTCGGCGAATTTTTCATCTTCCATGGCCCCGATCTTGATGAAGGGGGCCAGGGATTCCCAGATCTGGGCATAGCGCTTGGGGTCGTCTCGATGCAGCTCCTTGAGACGATCGCCCACTTTCTTGGCCACAAACCCACCAATCGAGCGAACCCGGCGATCGGTTTGCAGGGCTGAGCGGCTCACATTGAGGGGAATGTCGGGGGAATCGATCACACCCCTGAGGGGGAGCAGATAGCGGGGCACCACCTCCTTGATCGAGTCACTCACAAAAACCTGATTGCAATAGAGGCGGATTTCACCCTTCTCCCAGTCGGCGCGGCCGGTGAATTTTGGGAAAAACAGGATCCCCTGCAGGTTGTAGGGATAGTCCGTGCTGAGATGCACCCAGAGCAGTGGGTCGCCTTGGAAGGGGTAGAGATACCGATAGAGCTCGATATAGTCGTGATCACTGAGCTCCCGGGGGCTTTGTCGCCAGGGGGCAACCCGTTTGTTGACCGTTTCGCCCTCGAGCTTCACCTCAACTGGGAGAAAGTCGCAGTAGGTCGTGATCAGTGTGCGGATTCTTGCCGGCTCGATATACTCCAGCTCGTCCTCCATGAGGTGGAGGATCACATCAGTGCCGGGTTCGCTGCGTTCCCCTGCTTCAAGGCTGAAATTGGGTGAGCCATCACAGCTCCAGCGCACGGCCTCGCTGCCTTCCCGGGCGCTGCGACTGACCAGCTCCACCTGTTTCGCCACCATGAAACTGGAGTAGAAACCCAGGCCAAAATGCCCAATGATGGCATCACTTTCCTGTTTGTACTTCTCGAGGAAGTCCTCGGCACTTGAAAATGCCACCTGGTTGATGTAGCGCTTAACTTCATCGGCATTCATACCGATGCCGTTGTCGGAAATGGTCAGGGTTTGTTGATCGCGATCGATGTGGATCGAGATCGTTCCCTCGGGGCCTTCTGTGCAGTCGCCGGCCATGGCAGCCATGCGGCGCTTGCTGATGGCATCCACGCCATTGCTGACCAGCTCCCGTAAAAACACCTCATGACCGCTGTAGACGGCTTTTTTGATGATCGGGAAGATGTTTTCGGTGTGGATCTGGATCTGACCCTTTTCTTCCAGCACCGCCATGGCCCAAGATTTCGATGACTAGACCTGACCGTAGGGGCCCCGCCTCGACCGCTCAATGGCCGGGAGGGAGGGGTCTCCGAACCGCGCTCAGCCGGCCCGCTGCAGCTCAGGCTTCTCCTCCGGCAAGATCGCCCCGGCCACCGGGCACACCTGCAGACAGATGCCGCAATCGATGCACGTGTCGAAGTCAATCCAATAGAAGGCCGTGCCTTTGCTGTTGGCTCCCTGGCCCGGATGGATGCAGGCCACCGGACAGGCATCCACGCAGTCAGCCACCCCCTCACAGACGTTGGTGACGATGGTGTGGGCCACGGCGGGGCAGATCAAACGTTGGGAGAGATCCTAGGAATCGACCCAGATCGTGCGGCTGCAGCCGCGAGCTAATCCGATCCGTACGGCATCGGCTTGGCTGCCGGCAGGGCTGCTGAGCAGCTCGGCGGTAATCGCCTCGGCATGCAGCTGCTCCAGTTGGTCGATGGCCTTGCCCAGCAGGGCAGTAGCGCCGTAGGCCACCAGCACGGGCGCTTCGGCCAGACGGCCAGCTTCAAACGGTGCACTGTTGAGCAGGTCACGCACGCTTTCGACATCGAAGCCAAAGCCAACCCCTGCGGCTTCACCGCTGAGCATGGCCTCCGCACTGCAAAAGCGCCCCACCAGGGCGTCGTAGCGACCGCCGCTGGCAATCTCCACCGGAGCAAACGCTCCCTGACAGACCAGCTTCAGCACCAGTCCGTCATACAGCGCGAAGTGGGGTTGAAAACTGGGATCGAGCTGCAGCTCTACCCCCAACCGTTTGGCTGCAGGGGCGACGACCGCCAGGGTGTCGGCCAGCTGTTCCAGCAGCGGTGTCGCCCCGAGCCAGCCACGCAAGCGCTCCAGCACGATGGTGGGTTGTCCCCGCAGGCGGATCAGTTCCAGCAGTTGGGTGCGTTGCTCAGGGGCGAGGTCGAGGGCTGCCAGGGCCAAAGGGTCGTAGCCGGTGATGGCGGCCCGGGCGCCGGCCCGGCTGCCTTCGGGCAAGGCGGCCAGCAAGGCCTCCAGCAGTCCGTGGTGCCCCACCAACAGGCAGGGTTTGTGAAGGGGCTGCAGGCCCAAGGTGCCTGCGGCGGCCAGGAGCAGGCGCATCAGCTCCACATCCGCACTGGTGGAAGCCACCCCCAACAGTTCCACGCCGCTCTGGATCTGCTGGTGGATGCGCTGCTGACCGCCGTTGGCTTGGGAGCTGCGAAAGATGTTGCCGTCGGCCCACAGTCGTAAGGGTCTCGGCAGGCCGGCCATGCGGGTGCAGGCGGCACGGGCGATGGATGCGGTCAGCTCCGGACGCATCCCCAGGGGCTCATCGCTGGCGAGACGCACGAGTTCCTGGGTGGCGATCCCGCCGCCCGCCGCCAGGGTGTCAAGCCGCTCAACGCTGGGGGGATCCACTTCCTGGTAGCCCCAGAGCCGGTACACCGCCGCTAATTGTTGGCGAATCCGGCGGTTGCCCTCCACCTCCCTGGGATTGAGATCGCGGGCGCCGGCGGCGGGTTGCAGGGCCATGGCGCGGTGTCAGGGATGGGGAAGGAGCCTGATCCTATGAAGCGGGGGCGTCCAGCTCTGGCGCGCCAAAGCTCTTGCCTGAGAGTGGATGGCTAGAGGCCAGGCCGTCGATCAACTGGTCATGCAGGCCTGGAGAGCAGGCGATCAGCCGACCACTAGCGAGATCAAGCGGGCCGCCGTCGTAGGCGCTCACCACGCCACCGGCCTGTTCCACCAGCACGACCCCGGCGGCCAGATCCCAGGGAGACAGGCCCCTCTCCCAGTAGCCATCAAGCCTGCCGGCAGCCACATAGGCCAGATCCACCGCCGCCGCACCACCGCGCCGCACCCCATGGGTGCGGTGGGTGAAATAGGCAAATTCGGCGTAGTTGTTGTCGAGTCGTTGCATGCGGTCGTAGGCAAACCCCGTCACCAGAAGCGACTGGCTCAGGCGGTCGCAGGTGCTCACCTGGAGGGGCTGGTCGTTGCACCAGGCTCCCAGGCCTGGTGCCGCCCAGAACAGCTCGGCAAGACGGGGTACGGCAATCGCTCCGAGTAGGGGAATGCCGCGCCACAGCAGGCCCACAGAGGTGCCATAGAAGGGATAGCCGTGGGCGTAGTTGGTGGTGCCGTCGAGTGGATCGACGCACCACTCGAGTTCGGCGTGTTGACCATGGCGACCGCTCTCTTCAGCCAACACGGCGATCTCAGGGGTCTCCTGGGCCAGGACGGCGAGCACGGCCCGTTCTGCTGCGGTGTCGGCGGTGGTGACCAGATCTCCCGCCCGACCTTTTTCACGGATCTCCACCCGCTGGCCGAGATGGGCCGCCAACTGCTGGCCACCGGCGGTGGCGGCGCGCCGCGCCACCGCCGCGAACTGCTCCAGCTGAAGGGAGCTCAGGCCTGACTCGCTGGCGGCTTGGTTGGAGCGTGGGGTGTTCATTCGTCGTCGAGGGGAAGACCTGCCCGCACCGTGCCGCGGCCGAAAAACTGTCCGAACTGGAGGTCGTAGACCTCATCCTCGTCTTGGGTTTCCACCTCCAAGGGTCCGGTCGCCCGGGCCACGCAGAGCAGGCCATAGCCGCGGGACCGCAGGTCCTTGGAGAGGCCAAGGGCTTCGTGGTGATCGATGCTGCCGCTGAGGACCCGAACGGCGCAGGCGGTGCAACAGCCGTTGCGACAGCTGAATGGCAGCGGATCACCCTGCTGCTCAAAGCTGCGCAGGATGTACTCCCCCTCGGGCACCGCATGGGTAATCACACGGCCAGCCTGACGCCAGTGCACCGTGATGGGGAAGGAGCGCGTCATTCGGTTGGGGTGGCCCGTGGTCGACTGCTACATTGACACCACGTTGCCCCATTTTGCCCCTGGAGAGGTGGCCGAGTGGTCGAAGGCGCAGCACTGGAAATGCTGTATAGGGGCAACTCTATCGAGGGTTCGAATCCCTCCCTCTCCGTTCAGCAAAAAGCCGGCTCTATGGGCCGGCTTTTTTTTATGGCTCCTTGTTTCCCCTGGCCCAGGATGGCCAGGAAAGCTGACTTCCCTCTAGCCGAAGCGACCACTCACGTAATCCTGGGTGGCCTGCTGACCTGGGGCATTGAAGATGCGCTCAGTGTCATTGAATTCGACCAGGTAGCCCACCTTGCCGGTGCCACCCTCGACGGCTTCGGCATTAAAAAATGCCGTCATGTCGGCGACACGTACGGCCTGTTGCATGTTGTGGGTGACGATCACAATCGTATAGCTGCGTTTGAGATCGTGCATCGTCTCCTCGATCTTGAGGGTGGAGATTGGATCCAGGGCTGAACAGGGTTCATCCATGAGGATAACCTCGGGTTCAGTTGCGATCGCTCTGGCAATGCAGAGTCGTTGCTGTTGACCACCTGAGAGGGCTAAGCCACTCTCTTTGAGCTTGTCTTTGCATTCATCCCAGACAGCGGCCTTGCGGAGTGAGCGCTCGACGAGCTCATCCATGTCGCCCTTGAAGCCATTGATCCGGGCTCCGAAGGCGATGTTTTCATAGATGGTTTTGGGAAAAGGATTGGGTTTCTGAAACACCATGCCGATCCGGCGTCGCACCTCCACCGGATCCACGCGTGGATCGTAGAGATCGTGCTGATCGAACAAAACCCGCCCTTTGAGAGTGCATCCCGGCACCAGATCATTCATGCGGTTCAGGGCCCTCAGCACGGTCGACTTACCACACCCTGAAGGGCCAATGAAGGCGGTTACTTTGCCGCGGGGAATGTCCATGAAGACGTTCCTAACGGCCTCGAATTTTCCATAGGAGATGGTGACGTTTTGGAGCGAGAGGCAGGTTTCGGTCCCCAGGGCGGTGGAACTGTTTATCAAGGTGCTGGTCATGGGATCAAGGGGAGATCAGGTGTTTCATTGGATGTGGAGAGGCTGGAGCACAGACAATCTGGAAAACAGACAAGCTGGAGCACAGACAAGGCCCCGGAGTCACGGAGGGCAGAGAAGCTGTTGCGCCCAGGGGATCATGACCATGGTGTGTTGTCGGTGCTTAAGAGCGGGCTAAGCGGCTGATCCAGCGCGCCAGAAGATTGGCCGCCAGAATCATGATCACGAGGACAAACGATGCAGCCCAGGCCAGTTCGTTCTGGGCCTCATAGGGCATGATCGCAAAGTTGAAGATCAACACCGACATGGTGGCGATCGGGTTAAACACACCCTCAGGCCAAAAGGGTGAAAATAAGGCTGTGAAGATCAGTGGTGCCGTCTCACCCGCTGCCCTCGCGATTCCGAGAACGACTCCTGTGGCAATCGGCGTGAACGCCGATGGCAGGGTGATTTTTACGATCGTCACAAACTTCGAAGCCCCAACGCCATAGGCTCCCCAACGAAGTTCCTGGGGCACCAGCTTGAGGCCCTCATCGGTGGTTTTGATCACCGTGGGAAGCATCAGGACTGAAAGGGCCAGGCCGCCGGCCAGCGCGCTGTAGCTCTGTCCTGCAAACGCCCGGGTCGCCACCACAATCCCGTAGACAAAGACCCCGCTAATGATCGACGGCACGCCGGCCAGCACGTCGTTGGCAAAACGCACAAATTGGGCAAACCAGCCCTTGGCTGAATATTCACTCAGATAAATTCCACCGCCAACCCCGATCGGGATTGAAATCAGTGAGGCGATCAGGGTGACCAGCACTGTGCCCAGCACTGCATTGCCAATACCGCCTCCCTCAAGACCGGGAGCTGGGGGCAATTCGGTAAACAATTTGAGGCTCAGCAACTGACCTCCCTGCACCAACACGTAAAGCAGGACAAGGAAGAGTGGCAAGACGGCCACCGCCGAAAAGAATCCGGCCAGAGCGGTACAACATTGGTTGAGTCGGTTGCGCGCCAGACTGGGGTTATAGGTCAGCGGTCTTCGTTCAAAAAGGGGGGTGTTGCTGTAGCTGAGGGGGGTGCGGGTCATGGTGGGATCAGTACTTCAGGCTGAGGCGACGCACGACCCACTGGGCCATCACATTCACCACAAAGGTGAGCAACATCAAAATCAGAGCTGCATACATCAGGGCGGAGACCTGAATGCCATCCGCTTCCCCAAATTGATTCGCCAGCATGGAGGCAATCGTGTTGCCAGGTGCCAGGAGTGAAACATCAAAGTTGAGGGCGTTGCCAATGATCATGGTGACGGCCATCGTTTCGCCCATGGCCCGTCCGAGGGCCAGCATCACGCCACCGGTGATCGCTGAGACGGCAGCTGGAAGGATGATGTTGAACAGGGCCCCCCAGCGGGTGGTGCCAACCCCATAGGCGCCCTGGCGCAGTTCGATCGGGACCTGGTTGAGGGCATCGCGTGAGATGGCCGTGATGATCGGCAGGATCATCACCACCAGAATCAAGATCGCCGGTGCCATCCCAGGGCCCTGGGGCACGGTCGCAAACAGCGGGCTCCACCCCAACCAGTGATGGAGCAGGTCGAGGGCTGGCCTGATCGCCGGCTCCATCACAAAGATGGCCCACAGGCCCAAGACCACTGAGGGGATTGCGGCCAGCAGCTCGACCATGACGCCGATGACGTTGCGCATCGCGGTCGGGATGAGGTCTTCCGTGATGAAGATCGCGGTGCCCACCCCCAGGGGGATCGCAATCAACAGCGACAGCAAGGACGTGACCAAGGTGCCGTAAATGGCAATGAAGGCCCCGTATTGCTCGTTGACTGGATCCCAGGCCGAGGTGGTCAAAAACCGCAGCCCGAAGCTGGCCATGGCTTCGCGGGCGCCATGGAAGACCGTGATCACGATCAGCAGCAGGAGAATCGCCACAAACGACGCCAGCAGCAGGGTGAGCTGATGGAAACCAAGGTCCAGCAGCTTTTCTGAGGTCGGCCGGCGCCGCAGCGTGAACGACGCGGCTGTGATCGGGATGCCGGTGGTGGGCGGTTGGGTCGGCTTGGCGATGGGGGGTGGTGGGGCGTCTGATGTCATGGGTTGGCAGGCAGGCCCGGGGGTGCAGAACCTGGCTTCAGCGCCTCAAATCTAAAAATCAACCTGATCCAAGCCGATTAAGCCATGATTAACGTCGGCCTTGCCCGGTAGTTTTGAGCCGGGCACACCTTGAAGAGGCGCTGGCTTGCATGGGCCGAATTGTCGGCATCGACCTGGGAACGACCAATTCCGTGGTGGCGGTCCTCGAGGGTGGCCGTCCGCAGGTCATTGCCAGTGCAGAGGGGGGACGCACCACGCCTTCGGTGGTGGGCTTCAGCCGGGAGCAGGAGCTCTTGGTGGGCCAGCTGGCGCGCCGCCAGCTGGTGCTGAATCCACGCAACACCTTCGCCAATCTCAAGCGCTTTGTGGGTCGCAGCTGGGATGAGCTCGATGAGGGCAGTCTCTCGGTGCCCTACACGGTGCGATGCAATGACGCGGGCAATGTTCGGGTGGTCTGCCCGGCAACCGAGCGTGAATATGCCCCTGAGGAGCTCGTCGCCAGCATTTTGCGCAAACTCGTCGACGATGCGGGTACCTACCTCGGTGAGCCCGTTGAAGCGGCGGTGATCACCGTGCCGGCCTACTTCAACGACGCCCAGCGCCAGGTCACCCGCGATGCGGGCCGGCTGGCGGGGATCCGTGTGGAGCGCATTCTCAACGAACCCACGGCAGCGGCCCTCGCCTACGGATTTGACCGCAGCGTGGTCAAGCGGGTGCTGGTCTTTGACCTCGGTGGTGGCACGTTCGATGTCTCGGTGCTGCGCATTGCCAACGGGGTCTTTGATGTCAAAGCCACCAGCGGTGATACCCAGCTCGGCGGCAACGACTGGGACCGTCGCATCGTCGATTGGCTGGCCGATGCCTTCCAGGCCGACCACGGCATGGACCTGCGCCGTGATCGCCAGGCCCTGCAGCGGCTGACCGAAGCCGCTGAGAAGGCCAAGCAGGAGCTCTCTGGGGTGCAGAGCACCCCGATTTCGTTGCCCTTCATCGCCACCGGTGGCGATGGGCCCCTGCACATCGAAACCACCCTCGAGCGGCGTCGCTTCGAAGGACTCTGCCCCGACCTTCTCGATCGGCTGTTGCGGCCCGTTCAACGAGCCCTGCGCGATTCAGGTTTTGCTGCCGAAGACATCGACGATGTGGTGCTGGTGGGGGGCTCCACCCGGATGCCCATGGTGCAGGAGATGGTGCGCACCCTGGTGCCCCTGGAGCCATGCCAGTCGGTCAATCCCGATGAGGTGGTGGCGATTGGGGCCGCCGTTCAGGCCGGCATTCTCACCGGTGAATTGCGGGATCTGATGCTCAATGACGTGACCCCGCTCTCGCTGGGTCTCGAGACCATTGGCGGCGTGATGAAGGTGCTGATCCCGCGCAACACCCCGATCCCGGTGCGCAAGAGTGACCTGTTCAGCACCTCCGAGGCCAACCAGAGTTCGGTCGAGGTGCAGGTGCTCCAGGGGGAGCGTTCGATGGCCAGTGACAACAAGTCGCTGGGCCGCTTCCGGCTGTCGGGCATCCCCCCAGCTCCGCGCGGGGTTCCCCAGGTGCAGGTGTCATTTGACATCGATGCCAATGGGCTGCTGCAGGTGTCGGCCACGGACCGCACCACCGGACGCCAGCAGAGCGTCACGATTCAGGGGGGCTCAAACCTCAGTGAGGAGGACATCGCCGTTTTGATCGCCGAAGCCGAGCAAAAAGCCACCGAAGATCGCCGCAAGCGGGCCGACATTGATCGCCGTAACCGTGCCCAGACCCTCGTGGCCCAGGCCGAACGGCGCTTGCGTGATGCCGCCCTCGAGGTGGGGCCCTATGGGGCTGAGCGGCAGCAGCGGGCCGTGGAGCTCGCCCTGCGTGATGTGCAGGATCTAATCGCTGAAGAAGCGCGGGGCAGTGTTGATCTGGCCGAGCTCGAACTGGCTGTGAGTCAGCTCCAGGAAGCCCTATATGGGCTGAATCGGCGTTTGCTGAGTGAGCGCAAGGCTGACCAGGGGCCCCTCCAGGGCCTTAAAAACACCTTGGGTTCGCTCAAGGACGAGCTCTTCTCAGACGATGAGTGGGATGACTGGGACAGGCCGAGCAGCGATCCCTGGTCAACGGGATCTCGCCGCTACACCCCCCCCCCCTATTCCGCCCCCCGGCCGCTCGAACCCTCCGGCTATCAGGGATCTGGCAGCGATCGAGAGCGCCCACGCGGTGTCGTTTCACGCCGTGAACCACCGCCCCGGCGCGGCTGGGATGAGGGTGACCCCTGGGCTGAGCGCTGAGGCCCATGACCTCCACGGCTTCCACAACGGATTACTGGTCGGTTCTGGGGCTCGAGCCCGGCGCCGATGGTCCCACTCTCAAGCGGGCCTTTCGTTCCCAAGCCAGGCGATGGCATCCGGATCTCAACGGCAACGACCCGGTGGCCGAGGAGCGCTTCAAGCTTGTCAACGAAGCCTATGCCGTGCTTTCGGATCCCGGCCGGCGTCAGGCCTGGGAAATGGGCCAGCCGGCTGGCGATGGCCTCGGTGGCAGTACGGCTGATCCCTTCGCCAGAGGTTTTCCCGAGTTTGACGATTACCTGCAGGCCCTGTTTGGTCAGCGGCGACGCCAGCCGGAGCCCGAACCGGATCTCGAACCCGAATCCCATCGGGAAGCGGCCGGCCGGGTGGCCACAACCCCAGTCTCCCCGCCCCCGGTGCAGGCCTCCAGCGATCAGGAGACCCTGGTGGACCTCACCCCGGAGCAGGCCTTGCATGGCGAGAGGGTCGAGCTGGAGCTGGCCGATGGCACGGCTGTGGAGGTCACGACCCCTCCCCTGGCCGGAGATGGTTGGCGGCTGCGCTTGGCCGGAGTGGCCCCAGGCGGTGGGGATCATTTTCTGCAGCTACGGGTGCGCACACCTGAGGGACTGCGCATCGACGGCCTCCGCGTGATGGTCAATTTGGAACTCTCTCCAGCGGAAGCCGCCCTCGGCTGTGTCGTGCTCGTGCCCACCCTCGAGGGCGATGTTCAGCTGCGGGTGCCAGCCGGCTCATCGAGTGGTCGGTTGCTGAGGCTCCGGGGCCGGGGTTTGTCGTGGGGTGACCGTCGCGGCGACCAGCTGGTTGAGATCCGGATCGTTGTGCCCGAATCACTCAGCGATGCCGAGGCTGCCCTCTACCGGCGACTGCAGGAGCTGGCCGAGCATCCCGAACGATCCTGATCGATCCGGATTGCTTGGTGTTGGGGGAGCGGTGAGAGAGTGGAAGACCTCTGGATTCAACCCCCTCGCGGCTATGGCGGTTCACGTGCTGCTCTTCGATGCCGGCAGTGACCAGGAGGGCATCCACTCCCTGGAGCTCAATGGCAGCACGGTCGTGCTGCTCTTTGAGGAGCGCGACGATGCCGAGCGCTATGCCGGTCTGCTCGAAGCCCAGGATTTCCCCACCCCCACGGTGGAGGCCCTCGATCGCGAGGAGATGGAGTTGTTTTGTTCCCAGGCCGGCTACGAAGCACGGTTCGTGCCGGCCGGGTTCCTGCCCAAGACCGCCGAGGAGCGCCTGTTGATTGCTCCTCCCGAACGCAACATGGACACGAGTCACTGGCAGGAGGTCGCCTCCACCAGCACGGTGGATCCCGAGCTGGAGGCCTTTCGCCGGCAGCTTGAGGGCTTGCTGTGACCCGGCCGGGCCCGACGGGCTTCGACCGCGGCCATCTGCTCACCGAGCAGGCGAATCCGGCTAGTGAGGGCCTCGACACCCTCGAGACCGCTGCCCTGGTGCAGCTCTTCTGCGACAACGATTTGGAGCCCCAGCGCGCCGTGGCCTCTGCGGCGCCGGCGCTAGAAGCGGCGATTGACGCGATTGCTGATCGTCTGCGGCAAGGGGGGCGGCTCTTCTATCTGGGTGCCGGCACGTCGGGACGGCTGGGTGTGCTGGATGCGGCTGAATGCCCCCCTACGTTTTGCTCAGATCCCGAGCTGGTGCAAGGGGTTTTGGCGGGGGGCGCCCCGGCCCTGCTGCGCAGTTCCGAAGGCCTGGAGGACCAGGCCCAAGCCGGCTGCAACGATCTGAACCAGCGGGGGTTTGCCGGGGGCGATTGTTTGGTGGGGATCGCCGCCGGCGGCACCACCCCCTACGTGCTGGGTGGCTTGGCGATGGCGCAGTCGATCGGTGCGCTCACCGTGGCCATGGCCTGCGTGCCGACTGAGCAGGCCCCGATGCCCTGCGACATCGACATTCGCCTGTTGACCGGAGCCGAGCTGCTCACTGGTTCCACCCGGCTCAAGGCGGGCACGGCCACCAAAATGGCCCTCAACATTTTGTCGACCGGTGTGATGGTCCGGCTGGGCAAGGTTCACGGCAACCGCATGGTCGATGTGGCAGTCACCAACAGCAAGCTGGAAGACCGGGCCCTGCGCATCCTGCGCGACCTCGCTGATCTGCCTGCCGAGCGGGCCTTGGCCCTGTTGGCCGCCGCAGGTGGCTCGGTCAAGCTGGCCCTTCTCATGCAGGCCTCCGGTTTGGATGTCACGGCCGCCCAAGCCCATCTGGCCGGCCATGGCCCGGGTCTGCGGGCGGCCCTGGCAGCCCTGCCTGCCAGGCAGGGTGAAGGCCCAGGCAGGGTGAAGGCTGAGCCCTCAGGTTGAGCCCTCAGGCTGAGAAGGAGCCCCAGTAGGGGGCCGTGAGCAGGTCAACCCGGCGACGGGTCGCTTCTGGCACTGCGGCCATGGGGGTCATCAGGGCATGGCGCAGGGCGTGGTGGGCTCCACTCGGGGGCCGATGCACGGCCACGCGCTGGGCCGCCATGCGAATGATGTCCTGGGCCAAGGAGGCGTTGGCGCGCAGGTTGTCGATCACCATCTCGACGCTCACGGAGGCATGCTCCTGATGCCAGCAGTCGTAGTCGGTCGCCATGGCCAGCGTGGTGTAGGCCATTTCACATTCCCGCGCCAGCCGGGCTTCAGTGTGGTTGGTCATGCCGATCACGCTGCAGCCCCAGGAGCGGTAGAGCTCTGATTCGGCCCGGGTTGAGAAGGCCGGGCCCTCCATGCACAGGTAGGTGCCACCCCGGTGCAGGCTGCGACCCTGGGGCATCAGGCTTTCGGCCACATCCCCCAGCAGCCTGCTGAGCACGGGGCAGAAGGGATCCGCAAAAGTCACATGGGCCACCAGTCCTTCGCCAAACATGGTGATCGGCCGCTGATGGGTGCGGTCAATGAATTGGTCGGGCACCACCATGTCGAGGGGGCGGATCCCCTCTTGCAGGGAGCCCACCGCGGAAACCGAAAGGATCCAGCGCACCCCCAGGCTGCGCAGGGCCCAGAGATTGGCCCGGTAGGGCACTTCGGTGGGGGTCAAGCTGTGATGGGCGCCGTGGCGGGCCAGAAACACCACCTCCAGATCACCGATCCGGCCGAGCCGCAGCGCATCTGAAGGGTTGCCGAAGGGTGTCTTGACATCGATCGCTCTGACCTCCTCAAGGCCGTCCATGGCATAGAGGCCGCTGCCGCCAATCACGCCCAGGCGGGCGGTGCCCAGCTGGGGGCCAAATTCACGGGCGAGATCGCCCTGGGATGGTGTGCTCATCACTCCATTCTCCCTGCCGCCAGCACATAAAGTCTTGGTTTGATTGTCTCAGCGTGACTAAAGCTGTAATGGAGACCGATGCCGGCGCCCTGGAGATTGAACTCTTCGAGGCCGATGCCCCAGGCACGGTTGCCAATTTCGTCAAGCTGGCTGAGTCGGGCTATTACGACGGCCTGGGCTTTCACCGGGTGATCGAGGGCTTCATGGCCCAAGGCGGTTGCCCCAACAGCCGCGAGGGAGCCCGAGGTATGGCTGGCACCGGTGGTCCCGGTTACACCATTGATTGTGAGATCAATTCCCACAAACACCAGGCAGGCTCACTCTCGATGGCCCATGCCGGCAAAAACACCGGCGGCTCCCAGTTCTTTCTGTGCCACGAAGCCCAACCTCACCTTGACGGTGTGCACACCGTGTTTGGTCAGACCGGAAACCTGGATGTGGTGCTGGCGATCAAGAAGGGCACCAAGATCAACAAGCTCATCATCCAGAAGTGAGAGTTCCCCGCTTCTAGCGCCACACCACAAACGCGCCGGCCTCGAGTGAGAGGCCGGTCAGCCCAGCGCCTTGCACCTCAGCGAGCGGCCGGATTTGGGGTTCGAGGGTGGCGGGGGGATGGGCCAGTCGTTGGGGATCTGGGCTCACCAGCACCGCCAACCATTGGGTACCCGGCAAACGACTGAGTCGTTCGAGGGTCTGGTGAAGGTCATTGGTCTCGAGATTGTGCTGATCGGTGCCGCTGAGCAACAGCGCCAGGGGCGGCTGGTTAAGCAGGGCCAGCAGCCGGGGGTCTTCCTCGGGCTCGGCCAAAATCCCGCGCTCCAGGGCCCAGGCCTGCACCTGGTCCTGCTGGGCCAGGGCTGAGAGCTCACCGTTCCAGGCCACCACGGCGGTGGTGCCACGGATCGGGCAGCTCGGCCCATCGCCCATCAAGTGGCCCAGCTTGGTGCGCTTGGCCGCCAAGTAGGCGGCGTTGTGGGTGCCAGGGGCCATGACCAAGGGGACCCGCTCTTCCACTTGCAGCCCGTATCCCCCCAGACCAGCGATCTTGCGCGGATTGTTGGTGATCAACCGCAGCCGGTGCACACCCAGATCACTGAGGATCTGGGCCCCCACGCCGTAGTTGCGCAGGTCGGCGGCAAAGCCGAGCCGCTCGTTGGCCTCGACGGTGTCGAGGCCGGTGTCTTGCAGCGAATAGGCCCGCAGTTTGTTGATCAGGCCGATGCCGCGCCCCTCCTGGCGCAGATACACCACCACCCCTTCGCCGGCCTGTTCGATCATCTGCAGGGCGGCTTCGAGCTGCGGTCGGCAATCGCAGCGCAACGAACCAAAGGCATCCCCGGTCAGGCATTCACTGTGAACCCTCACCAGCACAGCAGCGGGGGCCTGCTCAGGATGCCCCTTGACGATGGCGACGTGCTCGCTGCCATCCAGTTCATTGCGATAGCCGATGGCCCGAAACTGGCCAAAAGCACTGGGCAGGGACGCCTCAGCCTGGCGGCGCACGAAGCGTTCGGTGTCGAGCCGGTAGCGAATGAGATCCGCGATCGAAATCAACCGGAGCCCGTGGCGACGGGCGTAGTGGGCCAGCTGGGGCAAGCGGGCCATCGAGCCATCGGTGTTCTGGATTTCGCAGATCACACCGGCGGGATAGAGGCCTGACAGCCGGGCTAGATCCACCGCAGCTTCGGTATGGCCGGCCCGTTTCAAGACCCCTCCCTGGCGGGCCCGCAGGGGAAAGATGTGGCCGGGGCGGCGCAGATCAGCCGGGCGGCTGCCCGGATGGATGGCCACCTGGATGGTGCGGGCCCGATCGTCGGCAGAGATCCCGGTGCTGACCCCATTTTCAGGACCCGCATCCACACTCACCGTGAATGCGGTCTGGTTGCTGTCGGTGTTGCGATCCACCATCAGGGGCAGGTCGAGCGCGTCGAGACGCTCGCCCTCCATCGCCAAACAGATCAGGCCCCGAGCCTCGGTGGCCATGAAATTGATTTGCTCGGGCGTGGCGAACTGGGCCGCGCAGATCAAGTCACCTTCGTTTTCACGATTTTCATCGTCGACGACGACGACCGATTCGCCGTTGCGGATCGCGGCGAGGGCATCGGCGATCGCATCGAAGCGGATCACGGCTGCATCAACGCCGGGCAGAAGGTCGTTCAAGGGCGACTGGATCCAGGCCGATCGGCCTGTACGCAATCATCCTTTATAAAGCCCGGGTAGTTCTGGCGTTTCCCAGCCCTTGTGGCGGGTTCTGGCATGGCGATAACAGGCACGGCGATAACAGGCACAGCGTTGACCGGCACAGCGTTGACTGGAACAGCGGTGGCAGGCACCGTGGTGGCGGGCACTGTTGCGAAACGTGTGGCCGTGATTGGCGCCAGTGGCTATGGCGGTCTTCAGACCTTGCGGCTCCTCCACCAGCACCCCGGGCTCACGGTCACCTTTCTGGGCGGCGAGCGCAGCAGTGGCAAGCGCTGGAGCGAACTCAACCCCTTTTTGCCCCTGCCCGGTGATCCGGTGGTCCAGAGCCCCGATCCCGATGCCATCGCCGCGGTGGCTGACCTGGCGGTGCTGAGCTTGCCCAACGGCCTGGCAGCCCAGCTGGTTCCCCCACTGCTGGAGCGTGGCGTCAAAGTTGTGGACCTCTCGGCCGATTACCGCTATCGCTCCTTGACCCAATGGCAGGAGGTCTATGCCACCGAGGCCCGCCAGATCCACCGCAGCGACGCCGAGCTCTGTCTTGAGGCGGTCTATGGCCTGGTGGAGTGGGAGGAGGAGCGCATTCGCACGGCCCGTCTGGTCGCTGTGCCCGGCTGTTTTCCCACCGCCAGCCTGCTGGGTCTGTTGCCCTTCCTCAAACAGGGTCTAATCGAGTCCAATGGCATCATCATCGACGCCAAAACAGGCACCTCAGGGGGCGGTCGTGCTGCCAAGGAGGCGTTGTTGCTTGCTGAGGCGTCTGAGGCCGTGGCCCCCTATGGCGTGATTGGTCATCGCCACACCAGCGAGATTGAGCAACTTGCCAGCCAGGTGGCGGGCAGTCCGATTCAGTTGCAGTTCACCCCGCACCTGATCCCGATGGTTCGGGGTCTGCTGGCCACGGTGTACTGCCGGCTGCGGGACCCGGGTCTGACCGCCGACGACTGCACCACCATGCTCGAGGCGGCGTACCGTCATGCCCCCTGCGTGGAGGTCCTGCCGGTGGGCACCTACCCCTCCACCAAGTGGGTGCGGCAGACCAACCGGGCTTTGCTGTCGGTTCAGGTCGACAGTCGTAGCGGCCAGCTGATCGTGATGGGCGTGATCGACAACTTGGTCAAGGGCCAGGCCGGACAGGGGGTGCAGTGTTTGAACCTGATGGCGGGGCTCGACGCCGCCACTGGGTTGCCCACGGTCCCTTTTTATCCCTGATCCACCAGCCTTTGCGCCAACAGGGCCACGGCTGCCGGCAGGATTTGGTGTTCCTGCTGTTGGATTCGAGCCCTGAGTCGCGCGTGGTCGTCGTCGACACGCACGGGCACGGCGGCTTGGATCAGGATTTCGCCCGAATCCACGGCCTCGTTTACCAAGTGGGCCGTGCAACCCGTCAAGGTGACCCCCGCGGCCAGGGCCTGGCCTACCCCGTCTAGGCCCTTGAAACTTGGCAACAGTGAAGGGTGAATGTTGAGCAATCGGCTTGGGAACGCGGCGATCAACACCGGCGTCACGATCCGCATCCAGCCGGCCATCACCACCAGATCCACCCCCTGCTCCTGGAGACAGTCCACCAGGGCGGCATCGAGAGCTTCGCGGCTGGGCTGGAGGCGGTGGTCGATCAGCTGGCAGGGAATGCCCAGCCGCTGAGCCCGCTGGGCGGCGCCACAGCCTGGATTGTTGACGACCAGCTGCACCACGTTGGCGGCCAGTGCGTCGGCTTGGCACGCCGCCACCAGGGCCTCAAAATTGCTTCCCGCACCCGAGGCCATCACGCCAAGGCGCAGGCGCTTCCCTGCAGCGACAAGCCTTGAGCTCTCCATCGATGGTGACAACGGCCACTGGAGCGTTAGGGCTTGATCGCTAGGGTTTACAAAAGCGGGCATCGCCCCATGTCCCATCTCTCCATCCTGCCCACTGTGCTTCGGGATGCCCACTGCCTGGCGTCCAGTCTTGAGGCCATGGGGTTCACCCCCCGCTGGGGCGGGGTGGTGCGGGGGTTTGACCCGGATCAGCAGCCGGTGCTGATTCGGGTGGCCCTCAGCAGCGGGCTCGAAATCGGCTGGCAGCGTCAACACGATGGCCGGCTGGCCCTGGTGGGCGATCTGCAACGCCTCAGCCAAACCAATACCCTGTCGGCCCTGCTTGGCCGTTTGACACGCACCTATGCCGCCCATCGCGCCCTGATCGAAGCGCAGCTCGATCCTGCTCTGGCCACGGCCACAGTTTTAGCAAGCCCACCTGTTTTGGAAGGGCCAACGGCTTTGGACGATCCAACGGCCTTGGGTGGCCCCTTGGGGTGGCCTGAGGCCATGTTGCTTGCCCCCTGATCCTCCGTGCCCGAGCTGCATCTCGACCTCCACTCGCCCCGATCCCAGCGGGTTCAGGTCTGCGTTCGATCCACTCCTCGCCAGCATCGGCTCAGCTTCTCCCTGCCCCGCTGGACCCCCGGCTCCTACCTGCTGCGCGAGTACGTGGGCCAGCTGGAGGGCCTGGAGGTTTGGCAGGGCGAGCGGCGGCTTGAACCCCGCCGGGTGACACCCTTTGGCTGGGATGTGGCGTTGCCCTGCTTGCTGCCGGTGCAGGTCCGTTACGCCATCCAGGCCACGGAACTCACGGTGCGCACCTGTCACCTCGATGAGTCCCATGGCTTTTTCGCCCTGGCGGCTGTGGTGGTGAACATCGAGGGGGAGCGTTGGTCGGAGCATCGCCTGCGGCTGGCATTGCCCCAGGGGTGGCAGGCCTTTGTGCCCTTACCCACCGACAGCGATGGGGTCTGGTTGGCGCAGAGCTTTGATGCGCTGATTGACAGCCCTGTGGAGACCGGACCCCATCCGGTGCATCACTTCGCCGTGGCCGGTGTGCCCCATCGCTGGGTGGGTTGGGGTGGTGATCTGCCAGGCCGCGATCCCACCTGGTTGGCGGATGTGGAGCGCGTCTGCCTGGCCTGTTGCCGACTGATGGGGGTCGAACGCCCTGCTGCTGACCACTATCTGGTTGTGCTCCATCTCACCGAGCAGGGTTACGGGGGGCTGGAACACGACTTCAGCACCGTGCTGCAGTTTGGCCGCCGAACCCTGGCCAAGCCCGAAGGTCGACGCAAGCTGCTGCAGCTGGTGGCCCACGAATACCTGCACCAATGGAATGTGCGACGCCTGAGGCCGGCTGAGCTGGTACCGGTCGACTACGGCCGGGCCGTGGTGGTCCCCACCCTTTGGTTTGCTGAGGGGGTGACCAGTTATGTGGATCAACTCCTGCCCCATGCCGCCGGCTGTTGTGGTGCAGAGCAGGTGCTCGAAGATCTGGGCGCAGACCTGAGTCGCTATCGCCTCAGCCCCGGCCGGTTTGTGCAGAGCCTGCAGAGCAGCAGTGAAGAAGCCTGGGTCAAGCTCTACCGGCCCCACCCCCATGCCGGCAACCAGCAGGTGAGCTATTACCTCAAGGGTGCCGTCGTGGCCTTGGTGCTGGATCTCCACCTGCGCCGGCATGGCTCCTGGCTGGGGGCCGTGCTCCAGGACCTCTGGCAGAGCCATGGGCATCATGGCCGCGGATATCAGCAGCAGGATCTTTTGGCAGCGTTTAGCCGCCTGGCCCCGGATCTGGAGACGTTGCTGCCTGAGTGGCTGAGCAGCACCGTGGATCCCCCACTCGATGCCTATCTGACCGATGTGGGGCTTCAGCTCGTGCCTGTCTTGGCGGCCATTCCCTGGCTGGGCTGGCAGCTGGAGTGCAGACCCGCCGGCGGGGTCTGGCTCACCCGGCTGGAGCGAGATTCTCCCGCTCAGATGGCCGGTTTGCAGGTGGGCGATGAGCTCATCGCCCTGGATGGGGAGCGGCTGCGCAGTCTCGAGGATCTCAGCCTTGGGCTCACGCCCCAACCCTGTTCGTCTGAACTGCTGGTGTGCCGTGATGGGCTGATGCTGCGGCGTGAGCTGCACCCGGCCCCTGCTGCGGTCGAACGCTGGCGCCTTGTGGTCAATGATTCGGCCCCAGCAGGCGCCTGTGAGCGCCGCGCTGCCTGGCTCGCTCTGCTCCCATGACGCTCCCATGATCCGGCCTCAATGGCGCCATCACTGGCCGCTGTGGCTTCTGGCAGCAGTCCTCTTGGGGGTGGGGCTTGGCGGCTGGATCGATCGGGGTGAGCGCAGTGCTGTGGGCCGGCTTCGCCCCCCCAGCCAACCAGCCAATCCGATGGTGCCGATCCAGCCTCCCGCTCGGCCGCGTTGGGTTTCGCCCTTGGTGCGGAGCTGCCAGTCGGGGGATCCCGAGCAGCGCCTGCGGCTCGAGCAGCGGCTGCGCGCTTTGCGCTCCTCGGTGGCCACGGTTCAGATCCACCCCACCAACTACGGCCAGCGATTTCAGCGTGATGTGTTTGGCCGTCGGCTTGATTCCAGGCCCCAGCTCGTTGTTCTCCATGAGACGGTCTATGGCATTGGCTCGGCGATCAACACCTTTGTGACCCCCCACCCGAGCGACAATGACCAGGTCAGCTACCACGCGCTGATTGGCCAAGATGGGTCTGTGGTGCAGGTGCTTGATCCCAGCAAACGGGCGTTTGGGGCCGGCAATTCGGCCTTCAATGGCCAGTGGGTGATGACCAATCCACAGGTGGGGGGATCGGTCAACAACTTCGCCCTGCACGTGAGCCTGGAGACCCCTCTCGATGGCGAAGACAACGCCCCCACCCACAGCGGTTACACCCCCGCCCAATACGACGCCCTCGCGGCTCTCTTGGCCGAGTGGATGGCCCGGTATCCGATTCCCCCCGAACACATCACGACCCATGCCCATGTGGATCTAGGCGGCGAGCGCTCAGACCCGCGTAGTTTTCAGTGGGCGGAACTGAACACTCGACTCCAAAACCTGGGGAGTCTTTGTGGATGAGCCCGTCTTGGACGGTGGTCAAATGACCCGGTCAAGCCCTGATGTGGGGCGCTCAGATCAGGGGGGCAAGGGCTCGTTTGCGGGTCCCGTAGACCAGGGCATGCAGCTCAGGATCTTGCATGTAGCGAAACACCCGGCGGGGGTAATCGAGCTTGCCGTTGTGGAGGTAGGCCAGAGCGCCGAGAGATTTTGCATCCCGGCGGCTGGTGCTCGCCATTAACAGGCGGTGGCGGGGAAGACCCAGAGATTTGCTGAGTCGAGCAAATTTGCCGACCAGCAGTTGGACGTTGCGATGGGGATCGAGCAAGTATTGGCGGGCCTGCTGGAGCTCCGAAGCGCTGGCGTCTGGGGACAGCAGTCCTTGATGGACCATCTCGCCGAGGCCGATTTGGGCCGGGCCCAACGTGCTGAACAAACCCGAGTGGGCCGCGATTGGCAAGCTCTCGCCGGGTTTGGAATGCTGAAGTTCATCAAACAAAACAGCCGCCACCAGCATCGGGTTGATCCCGACCCGACGGCTTTCCTGAAGGATCACCGGGCTGAGCTCCTCCAGCCGTCCCATGGTCACCGAGCGCAGAGGCTGCAGTTGATCCATGCCTTGGGTGAAGAGTTGGGCCAGGCGTGGTTGGGGACCGTGCACCCCGAAGCGACGCTGCAGCTCCCGAAGCTCGTCGGGTGAAAACTGCAGGGGGTCTCCGCTGAGGTCAGGATCGCTTGCCTGCTCTGGCGCCTTGAGCAGGGCTGAACCGCGGCCGTGCTCGAGAGCGGGGCTCAACGATGCAGCGTCTTGGGCCTGGAGCCACTGGCTGGCACCCAGCAACGCCAGCGTGGTGCCCCACAGCAAAACGTTGCAACGATGGCTGAGGGTGGGACCCATGCGTCAGCCATCAATCTCAGAGACTTCTTTATTAAAACAAAAGAATCCATGGCGACGGCCATGCCGGCCACTTTGTGGCGCGGTTGACCGTTGCGGCCCTTGGCACAGCAAAGGGATGGCATCCGGCCCAAAGACCGATAGGGTCGGGGTGCTTTCTCCCTTGTTTGCAGCTGCCATGGCTCTGGCTGAGGATCCGTTTGCCAGCACTCCGACTCAGCAGTGGCAACGGTTCTGCGAACTGCTCTGGCACCACGACGACCTTGGCTTCTGGCTCGATGTGAGCCGCATGGCGGTTGGGCCTGACCTTCTTGAGCAGTTGCGTCCGCGATTTGCGGCGGCTTTTGGCGCCATGGCAGCCCTCGAGGGCGGGGCCATCGCCAATGGTGATGAACAGCGCATGGTTGGTCATTACTGGCTGCGCAGCCCCGATCTGGCCCCCGATCCCGGCATTGCTGCCCACATCCGCTCCGAGGTGGACCGCATTGAGGCCTTTGGCCGCCAGGTCCTCGCTGGCTCGATCACAGCCCCTACGGGCCAACCGTTTACCGATGTGTTGTGGGTCGGCATCGGTGGCTCTGGTTTAGGCCCCCTGCTGATGACCCGGGCGTTCCAAAGCGAGGGGGTGGGTCTGCCGTTCCACTTCTTCGACAATGTTGACCCCCAGGGCATGAGCCGCACCCTGGCGGCCCT
Source organism: Cyanobium sp. NIES-981 (assembly GCA_945877595.1). GTDB lineage: Bacteria > Cyanobacteriota > Cyanobacteriia > PCC-6307 > Cyanobiaceae > RGUW01. The sequence goes on from CAMDVN010000001.1 coordinate 70,506, forward strand.
GGACTCCCGTCTCAAGACCACGCTGGTGATTGTGGTGAGCAAGTCGGGGGGGACCCCCGAGCCGCGCATCGGCATGGAGCAGGCCCGGACCAGGCTCGAGGCCCGCGGCGGCCAGTGGGGAAGCCAGGCGGTCGCAGTCACGATGCAAGGCAGTCACCTCGACCAGCTGGCCACCGATCAGGGCTGGTTGGAGCGATTTGACCTGCCCGATTGGGTGGGAGGTCGAACCAGCATCATGGGCGCGGTGGGCCTGCTGCCCGGTGCCCTGATCGGGGCCGATCTGCGCGCCTTCCTGGAGGGCGCCGCTGTGATGGATCAGGCCACCCGGGCCACCCGCATTGAGGAGAATCCTGCTGCCCTGCTGGCCGCTAGTTGGTATGCCGCCGGGGAGGGCCAGGGTCGCCGCGACATGGTCGTGCTGCCCTACCGCGATCGTCTTGAGGTGTTCAGCCGCTATCTGCAGCAGCTGGTGATGGAGAGCCTGGGCAAGCGACTGGATCGCGATGGCCAGGTGGTCCATCAGGGCATTGCGGTCTATGGCAACAAGGGCTCCACTGACCAACACGCCTACGTCCAACAACTGCGGGACGGTGTTGACAACTTCTTTGTCACGTTTGTCGAAGCCCTCGATGACCCTGCTGACATCTCGGCTGTCGATGGCGAGATGCCCGGCGACTTCCTGGATGGTTTTCTGCAGGGCACCCGCACGGCCCTGTTGGAGGGTGGCCGCCAAAGCCTCTCGATCAGCATGGAACGGTTCAATGAACGCTCCCTGGGCGCTCTGATCGCCCTGTTTGAGCGCGCTGTGGGTCTCTATGGCGAACTGGTAAATGTCAACGCTTACCACCAGCCTGGGGTAGAAGCTGGCAAAAAAGCTGCCGCCGTGATCCTTGACCTCCAGACCCGGCTTGAGGAAGCTCTGGCCGGCGGGGAATCCCAGAGCCTCGAGCAACTGCAGCTGCGGCTTGGGGTTGAATCCCCCGAACCCTTGTTCTGGATCCTGCGCCACCTGTGTGGCAACGACCGCGGTTACAACGCCAGCGGTAGTTGGGCGCAACCGCAGGGATTGCGCTTCAGTCGTCCTTAATTAGGACGACACCCGGGCGGCTTGGGCAGCCCGGGCTGCCTCCACAGCAGTCACGGTGGCCACGAGCAGCAGGCCGGCCAGTCCGATCAGCTGGTTCTGTTGAACCACATCGGCTTGGAGTACCGGGTCGATGTCTTGGCCAAGCACCGCCCCCAGCACCAGCCAGGCCGTGCTCACGGCCGTGGTGATCCAGTAGGCCGTCCAACGCCGCTGGTAGATGTAGCCCGTGCCAAGGCCGGGCACCACATTGAGCAGCGCAGCCAGCCAGCCACTGGATGCGGCCAGGATGTCCTGCTTGCTGGGTGGCATGAAATCAGGGCAACGAGCTCTGATCTTGCCGGATGCTCGGCCCTGGGGCGACCGCCGGAGCACTCCAGGGCATCTGTCGCAAATGATGGGCGACCGAGACCCGCTGCTGCTGGCTGTATCCCACCGGCAGCCAAAGGTCCCCCCGGGATGTGAGCACGTGGATCTCCCAGTGGTACAAACCGCGGTAGGCGAGGGGGTCTTCGCTTAAGAGGTCGGCGTAGTGCAGCACCGCATTGCCGTATTCGGTGCTGTTGTTGTATCCCCAGAGCCCCCGGCGAATGTCACGCAGGCCGCCGCGCCGCACCAGGTAGCGAGCGGCCGCCTGAATGGCGTCGTGGGGGTCGCGAATGTTCCCCTGGCCGATGCCGCGTTCGGCCCAGGTGCTGGGCAGAAACTGCATCGGCCCCTGGGCATTGGCCACCGAGACACCGTCGATGCGTCCCATGCCCGTTTCGACCAGATTGACGGCCGCCAGCACCTCCCAGCGGATCCCGGTGGCGGCAGCGGCTTTGCGGTAGTAACGCAGCAGAGACTCGGCTGGCTCGGGCGGCACGATGCGCCAGGCCGGCACGGTGGTTCGGGGTTGGCTGCCGCGGGCCATGGTCAAGAAGGCACGCCTTGCCGCCAGATGGTGATCCAAGACCCGATGCCAACGCAGGGGCAACTGCTGCCGCACGGTGGCTGCCAGCCCTGGGCTGGCGGCAAGCTGGCGGTAGATCACCTGCTGATGGTGTCCAAGGCCGGGCAGCTGCGCCTCTGGGGTGCTGGGGTTGCGCTGGGCCGTCTCGATGGCCGTCAGCAAGGCCGCGATCTGCTCGGGTTGCTTGGGCACCACTGGATACTGTCGCCCATCTGGAGCAGTCAGGGCTCGGATCGATCCAGGCCCCCGGGCCGGCAAGGCGGTGGGGTTTTCGGCTGCGGGGTTGGCAACCCCGGCCCCGCAGCCAACCAGGGCAGAGAGCAGCAGTCCGGCGGCAATCGTGCGGCCAGTCCAGGCCTGGGGCCGCCAGGTGGGCGATGGGTTCACCATGCTGAGCGAGTTGCGCTGAATCCCAGCCTGACCCCAGCGGAGATCCGTACCGTTCGGTAGCCCAGGCGACCGACGACCAGCGTCACAACCCTTTACACTGTCTTCAAGTTTCGTTACCTACGAACCACCATGGCTGAATCCAATTCCCGCTTCGGTTTTGTGGCGTTCGCTGAGACCTGGAATGGCCGTCTGGCCATGCTGGGTTTTGTGATCGGCCTGGCCACCGAGCTGCTCACCGGACAGGGCATCTTGAACCAGATCGGCCTCGGCTGATTGATCCATTGGTTGCGGACCGCGCAGCCTTGCTGAAGCCCCCAGCCCCTGCTGGGGGCTTTTTGCGTTCAGTTCCCTCCTCTGATCGTCTGGTACCAGTGCTTCAAGCCTCCCAACCCCTGGAGTTACCCCAGCCCATCGAGCCTCTTGGCCCTAAGCCTTTTGAGCTTGAGCAACTGGACCTTGAGCGACTGGGTCTTGAGCAACTGGTCTTCGAGCATCCAGGCCTGAACCTGCGCCTTCAGCCGCGTTGGTTGGATCATGAGCAGGCTGATGCCCTGCTCCAGGAGCTGCTAAGCAATGTTGCCTGGAAGCAGGAGCACATTCGGCTGTTTGGCCGGGTCCACCCCTTGCCCCGCCTCACCTGCTGGATTGCTGATCCGGGCTGCGCGTACCGCTACAGCGGGCTTCAGCAGGTTGTCGAACCATGGACGCCAGCTCTTCAGGCGCTTCGCACCGAGATCAGCGAGTTCTGTGGGTGTGCGTTCAACTCCCTGCTGCTGAACCTCTATCGCCACGGCCGCGATGCGATGGGCTGTCACGCCGATGACGAGCCCGAGCTTGAGGCCTCAGCAGCGATTGCCTCCTTGAGCCTCGGATCGCGACGCACCTTGCGTTTCAAGCCAAAATCAGGCTCTGGGCTAGCGGCCCAGAGCCAAAGTTTTGCCCTTGAGCTCAACCATGGTGATCTGCTGGTGATGGATCCCCCCACCCAGCAGCATTGGCTCCATGGACTGCCAAGGCGAACCAGAATCGAGAGCCCCAGGATCAACCTCACCTTTCGTCGGGTGCGGGGCTGAGCGCCCAGCTCCAGGTAGACCGTCGAGAGCGCTCGGGTTCAGGGCACCAAGTTAACCAGCTTGCCCGGCACCACAATCACCCGGCTTGGTGCTTGGCCTGCCAACCACTTGGCGGCAACATCGCTGGCCAGGGCGAGCTGCTCGAGGGTGGCCTTGTCGGCATCAGCCGGAACCGTGAGGCTGCCGCGCACCTTTCCTTTCACCTGAATCACCAGCTCGATCGTGTCGCGTAGGAGGGCGCTCGGATCGGCTTGGGGCCAGGACTGCTGGTGCACGCTGCCACTGCCGCCGAGTTGGTGCCAGAGGTCTTCGGCCAGATGGGGCGCAAAGGGAGCTAGCAGCAGCAGCAGGGTGCCCAAGGCTTCGACGGCCGTGGTGTCTTGGGCCGCTGCGAGATGCTCGGCCATGGCGTTGCTGAGCTTCATCAGCTCAGAGACCGCGGTATTGAATTGATAATCGCCGCTGAGGTCATCGCTAATCGCGCCAATCGCCGTATGGACGGCGCGGCGCAATTCGCGGTCGGCGGCAGAGGGCTCTGCAAACAACACCGTGGGTTCTGATGCGGACATCGCACCGTCTGGCAGCGTGAAATCCGCGACCGAGAGACCGCGCTGGCGGGCCCCTTCCACCAGGCGCCAGAGGCGTTGCAAAAAGCGGAACTGACCCTCGACATCAGCGTCATCCCATTCGAGATCCTTCTCGGGAGGTGCTTTGAATAAAATGAACATGCGGGCCGTATCGGCACCGAAGCGATCGATCACGCTGGCTGGATCCACGCCGTTGTATTTCGACTTCGACATTTTTTCGTAGAACATCTCAAGCACCTCACCGCTGTAGGGATCTCTTGGATCATTCGGATCGGCGACATCAGCTGGAGCGATGTAATGACCAGTGGTTGGATTCTTGTAGGTGATTGCTTGAACCATGCCCTGGGTGAGCAAACGGGTGAAGGGTTCGTCAAAACCCAGCAGTCCTCGATCACGCAGCACCTTGGTGAAGAAGCGCGAATAGAGCAGATGCAAGATGGCATGTTCAATGCCGCCCACATACTGATCGACCGGCAGCCAACGATCGACCTGCTCGCGACTGAAGGGCAGTGTCGTATTGGCGGCGTCGCTATAGCGCAGGTAATACCAACTGGAGCACATGAAGGTGTCCATGGTGTCGGTTTCGCGCCGGGCGCTTTGACCGCAGCAGGGGCACGGCACATTGACCCAGCTCTCGAGCTGGGCCAAGGGTGACCCTCCCTTACCCGCCAAGGCCAGGCCGGTGGGGAGTTCAACCGGCAGCTGCTCCTGGGGGACGGGTACCACTCCGCAGCTTTGGCAGTGGATCACCGGGATTGGACAGCCCCAGTAGCGCTGCCTTGAGATCAACCAGTCGCGGAGGCGGTACTGCACCCGCGACCGGCCCCAGCCCTGCTGCTCGGCCCAAGCCGTGATTTGATCCCGGGCTTCGACGTTGGTCAGACCGTCAAAGTGTCCCGAGTGGATCATCACCCCGGCCTCGAGCCAGGGACTGCCCTCGAAGGCGTGTTCATCGCTGCCTTCTGGAACGATCACCTGCCGCACCGGCAGCATGTACTGCCGCGCAAAAATGAAATCGCGCTGGTCGTGAGCCGGTACCCCCATGACCGCTCCGGTGCCGTAGTCGGCCAAGACGTAGTCGGCGATCCAGATGGGAAGGATGTCGCCATTGGCTGGGTTGCGCACCCAGGCACCGATTGGCACCCCGAGCTTCGGTTTGTCTTCGGCCGTGCGCTCCTGCTCACTCTGCCGACTGACCAGATCACAAAAGGCCTCCACAGAGAGCTGGTGCTCCTCGGTGGTGAGCCGGGGCACCAGGGACTGTTCCGGTGCCAGCACCACATAGGTGGCGCCGAAGATCGTGTCGGGTCGTGTGGTGAAGACGGTGATCTCGGTGCCGGTGGGGTTCCCCGTGCCATCGACGACTGGGAAGGTGAGCTCAGCTCCGGTGGAGCGGCCGATCCAGTTGGCCTGCATCGTGCGCACGCGCTCCGGCCAGCCGTCGAGCTTGCTGAGGTCGTCGAGCAGCGGGTCGGCATAGGCCGTGATCTTGAGGAACCACTGGCGCAACTTCCGCTTTTCGACCAGGGCACCGGAGCGCCACGAGCGTCCAGCGCCATCAACCTGCTCATTGGCGAGCACGGTCTGGTCGATCGGGTCCCAATTGACCGTGGCATCTTTTTGGTATGCCAGATCAGCTTCGAGAAACTGAAGAAACAGCCATTGGGTCCAGCGGTAGTAGTCGCTGTGACAGGTGGTGACCTCCCGGTCCCAGTCAATCGATAAACCCAGCCGCTGCAGCTGCAGGCGCATGCTGGCGATGTTCTGGTCAGTCCAGTCGGCCGGGTCAACGCCCCGTTCGATTGCGGCGTTCTCGGCCGGCAGGCCAAAGGCATCCCAGCCCATTGGTTGCAGTACCTCGTAGCCGCGCATGCGCGCATGGCGAGCGATGACGTCGGTGATCACGTAATTGCGCACATGGCCCATGTGAAGGTTCCCGGAGGGGTACGGGAACATCGAGAGGGCATAGAAGGTTGGCTTGCCCTCCAGCGGCTCACCCTCGCTGGCGAGGTGTTCCGGTAGCCGGTGCTGCTGCTCAGCCCACTGCTGCTGCTCAGCCCACTGCCGCTGCCAGCGCTCCTCCAGCTCCTGGGGCTGATAACGCGAGGGGCCACTCTGCGGATCACTCACCAGAACTTGGGCAGCACGAAGCCACCGTGGGCACAACGTTGATGGTGCCACAGGAGCGTTCGCTGGTCTGGGCAGTGGCCAGATCAGACCAGTGCTCGGATCAGACCAATGCCCGGATCAGATCCAGTGCCCGGATCAGACCAAGGCTCGGATCAGTGCGATCGCGTCGCGATTGATCAAGGTGAGGGGGAGATCCTGACCACTACAGAGCGCCAGGTACTGGAGGTCTTGCCATCGCAGCGTGCCCTCAAGTTCGGTGCCGCTGATCAGCTGCAAACGAACCGGCGTGCTGTGACGGATCAGCTCCTGGATGTGACGCACCCCTGGCTGACAGGTGTCAAGGGTTGGGGTACGCCGGTCAAAGAACGAACTGTTCATAGGATCCTGTTGCCAGGCTTAGCGGCGCAGCACCGTGCTCCATTTCAGCAAGTATCAAGGCTTGGGCAACGACTTCTTGATGCTCGATGCCCGCTTGGCCCAGCCAGGCGATCCTGTCCTTGGGCTCACACCCGAGCGCATCCGGCTGCTCTGTGACCGGCGATTCGGAGTGGGCGGTGACGGCGTGATCCTTGCCCTGCCGCCCCAAGGCGATGGGGAGCTGCGCATGCGCATCTTCAATGCCGATGGCAGTGAGCCCGAGATGTGTGGCAACGGCATCCGCTGCTTGGCCCGCTTTCTGGCCGACAGCGATGGGGATTCACCCGGTCGCCAGTGGCAGATCGAAACCCTGGCCGGTCGGATCGTGCCTGAGTTGCAGCTCGACGGCACAATTCGGGTCAACATGGGCGCCCCCTTCCTCGAGCCCGCAGCCGTGCCCACAAGCCTGGAGGTTGGCCCCGCCGGCATCCCCCAGGGCAGCCTGAGCGTGCTTGGTCAAAGTTTTGTGGTGGGGGCTGCAGGGATGGGTAACCCGCACGTGGTGATTCCGGTGGCCGATGTAGCGGCTGTGGATTTGGAGCGTTTTGGCGCCGCCCTTGAGGTTCATCCGGCGTTTCCGGCCAAAACCAACGTGCATTTTGTCGAAGTGCTGGAGCCGGCCCACCTGGTGATGCGGGTCTGGGAGCGGGGGGCGGGCCCCACCCTGGCCTGTGGCACCGGGGCTTGCGCCACGCTGGTGGTGTGCCACAGCCTGGGGCTCTGCGGACCAAAGGCGAGGATTGACCTGCCCGGCGGTCCCCTCACCATCGCCTGGGAGGGGGGCGCGGCTCCGGTTTGGATGACCGGCCCGGCCGAGGCGGTCTTTGATGGCTTGGTGACGCCCCAGCTCTGGGGAGACAACCCCCTCAACACCATCCCTGCCGCTGCTAGCCCCCTCGCGGCTGGAGAGGCTTCAAGAGACTGGGCAGCGGAGGACATCCTTGCCGCCGAGATCCCTGGGGCGCAAGACTCAACAAAGCCGGCCTCAACAACGCAAGTTTCAACAACGCTGGTCAATCCAGCCCAGGTCACTTCAGCCTCGATCGACTGCGCCACGGTCTGCGTCAACGGCTGTATTCAGCCCGAGAACTGTCCGAGTGCCGAAGCCCGGGCTCGCACGTTGGCTCTGCTGGCCAGCAATTCCCTCGACGATCTGGTGGCGATGGCCACCGACTCCCTGGAGGCGCGCACCCGCGCTCGCTTCGAGCGTGAGGTCTGACTCCCCGCTCTATCTCGACGCCGCGGCCACGACCCCCCTCGGTGAGGCGGCCCGCTCTGCGATGGCCGATGCCGAGCGTCATGCCTGGGCCAATCCCTCCAGCCTGCATGGCTTTGGCCTTGCGGCTGCAGAATCCCTGGAGCGTTCCAGAGCCCGGCTGGCAACGGCCCTCGGCACCCATGCGGAGGCCGTGCGCTTCTGTTCTGGCGCCACCGAGTCGATCCATCTGGCGCTGCTGGGGACAGCCAGCCGAATGCCGCCGTCACGGCTGCTGATTTCTGCCGTGGAGCACCCGGCGGTGCTGGCGGCGGCCGCCCAGCTGGCTGCCCGGGGCTGGCAGGTGGTGACCTTGCCCGTGGATTCCACGGGGGTGGTGAGTCTGAGGGCCCTGGAGGCCCTGTTGGAGCCACCGACGCGCCTGGTGTCGGTGATTTGGGGTCAAAGTGAAGTGGGCACCGTGCAACCACTGGAGGCGATCGGCCTGCGCTGCCGCCAGGCCGGGGTGGTGTTCCACACCGACGCCGTCCAGGTGGCCCCCCATCTCCCGATCGACTTTGAGGCCCTGCCGGTCGATTTGCTTAGCCTCACCGCCCACAAGCTGGAGGGGCCCCGCGGGGTGGGGGCCCTGCTGCTGAAATCGTCGGTGGGCCTAGCAGCCCTGCAGGGGGGTGGCGGCCAGGAGCGGGGCCTGCGGGCCGGCACTGAGCCGGTGGTGCTGGCGGCTGGCTTTGCAGCTGCTCTTGAAGGCGCGGTGGCGCGTCAGCACAGTGATCAGCGCAGTGCTCAGCGCAGCGGTCATCACTCCAGCGTGCAACAGCAGCGTGACGCGCTGTTGGGGGCCCTGCTCGATCTGCCGGGAGTGCAGCTCAGCGGCCCCCACCCCCAGCACCAACCCCGGCTGCCGCATCACATCAGCCTCTGGCTCAGCGGCAGCGGTGGCCGCCCCCTAGATGGACGCCAGTTGGTGAGGGCCCTCTGGCAGGAGGGGGTGGCGTGTAGCAGTGGGTCGGCCTGCCGCAGCGGCGCCGCAGGCCATGCCTCGAGCCCCGTGTTGGTGGCCCTGGGGCTCAGCGCCGCCGAGGCGGCGGCAGGGGTGCGATTCACCCTGGGGCCCTGGCTCAGTGCTTCAGATCTTGAGCGGGTGCCGGCGGCCCTGCAACGGGCCATGGAGGCCTGTTGATGGGTTGAGGCGTGCTGCTTAGGGTCGAGCTCAATCTTCGAACGCCGCGGGCATGCTTCCAACTGATCTGCTCTCAGCTGAGGCCCAGGCCCTGGAAGCTGTGGCCGCAGCCCTGGCGGCGGATGCTGCCGGGCGCTGGAGCGTTGAGTGGCGTTTCGAGGGGCTGCGGGTGCTGGCACCCTCCCTGCGCCTGTTGGCGTCGCTGCTGGAGCAGAACCACAGCGTGATGCTGGTGTTTAGCGATGCTGGCGGTGCGGCCCTGGCCCGCCGCGATGCCCCCGATCTGGCCGACTCCATCGCCGACTTTCGTGCCCTGCAGCAGCGTCAACAACAGGGCCCCAGCGAAGGGGTGCTGCTGGTGGTGGCCCCCAGCCAGGCCGACTACGACGCCTTTGAGGCCCTCTGCCAGGGGCACCGCGGGGCTGTGTTGATGCTCAACGGCAGCCTCGAGGATGCGGCCGTGGGAATCGGCAGTGTGGCCCGGCAGCGGCGCAAGGGATTCCTGGCGCTGTGGCAAGCGGCCTACGCCCTGATTCCCCTTGAGGGCAGCGCCCTGCGGCGGGCCTTTCCCGCCGCCTGGGAGCTCTACCGCCAGGATCCCGACGGCTATCGCCTCGCGGCCAGTTTTGAGCTCAGGCCCGATGCTGAAACCCAGGCTGAAGCACTGGGAAACACTGTTGGTGCCGGGGTCGGAGGCACCCTGCGGGCGGTCGATTCGCTGTTGGAAGGGCTGCGCAACTGAGCGGGCCAGGGCTGGCTTGGGCGGGCCGACGTCCGTACAGTGCCGCCGAGAGCCCCATGGGAGACCTTTTCGATGCCGCCAGATCCCACGACTGCCAGTGCGTCACGCTCCTGGAGCCTGATCGATCTGGGCGCTGCAGCCGCGATCGGACTGGCGGCGGTCGGTGTGATTTGGAGCCCGAAACTCAGCACGGCGGTGGCCCAGGCCACGGGCGCGCTCCAACCGGTCACGGTTTTGGTTGATGTGCGGGGGGTGCCAGCAGCCAATCCAGCGGCGCTGCTGGCTGGCGCGGCTCGTGCGGGCAAGGTAGCGATCGTGATTCGCAACCAGCCCCATGGCAGCGTGGCCCTGAAGCGGGTCATCACGCTGCCACGCCGCCTGACGGCCCTGCAGCCCGATGGGCGGGTTGTGACTGCAGCTGACCCCAATCAGGCCGTTTTCAGCACGATTGATGCGCGCTTCGTGCTCGAGGGCCAGGGCCGCAAGAGCGGTGGTGGGGTGGTCTTCGGCAACCAAAATCTCAAGATCGGTGCCCCGGTGGAATTGGAGGGCGAGACCTTCCGGGTTCTGGGCGTGGTCACGGGCCTGCAGCTGGGCGGGGCCTGAACCCATGGCCAGGCGCCAGCTCATGCTTGCTCCACTGCTGCTCATTGGTCTGGCTGCACCGTCGATGGCGCTGCCCTTGGGGCAACCGGGAGCCGGGCCGAGTTCAGCACCGCTGGCTTTCCTGCCGCCGGCACCACCACCCCTGGGGCTCCCCCAGCTTCAAGATCAGGTGAGCTGTCCTGCCCTGCAGCGGCGCTTGCAGGCCGTGGTTGGTGCTGAGGCCTCGGTGTGGAGCATCAGCGTGGCCGACCCCGCCGGCCGTCTGCTGGCCGACGTCAATGGGCTCAGGCCACGGATCCCGGCCTCCAACCAGAAGTTGATCAGCACGGCCTACGCCCTTGATCGCCTCGGCCCTGACTACCACCTGCGAGCCCAGCTGTGGCGCCTCGTCGACGGCACCTTTCGCCTGACCGGTGAGGGGGACCCTGACCTGGCCTTGCCCCAGCTGCAGCGCATCACCAAGCTGGCCCTGGGGTCGGGCGGCGGCAGTGGCGCGCTCCCCAACTTGGTCAGGCTCCAGATCGCCGAAGAGCCCACCCAGGCCTGGTGGCCCGCCGGCTGGGATTCCAGCGATCGCTACTACGCCTATGGGGCGCCGATTACGCGCCTGGCCGTCACCAGCAACGCGATCCACGAGGCGGTGATGAACCCGCCCCTGCGCCTGCAGAGCTTGCTCGAGCGCACCGCAGCCCAGCAGGGCGGCAAATTGAAAGTCTCATTGGTGTCGGCGCGGGCAGCCCTGCCCTCCGACGCCGTGCTGCTGCATGAGGAACCCTCAGCCTCGATGCACGACCTGTTGAGCCTGGCCAACACCGAAAGCCATAACTTCACAGCAGAAGTGCTGCTGCGACAAGCCGCCGGTAGTTGGGATCTCGATGAGGTGCGCCTCCGCGCCACCCTGTGGCTGGGCCAACAAGGCCTGCCGCTGCAGGGGCTGCGGCTGGCTGATGGCAGCGGTCTGGACCGCTCCAACCGGCTCACGAGTCGCCTGCTGGCAGCCTTGCTCCTGCGCATGGACCAGCACCCCTATGGCCGCGACTACCTCGCCTCGATGGCCGTGATGGGTCAACGGGGCACCCTGCGCGGTCTAGGCCAGGGCACCCCGCTGGAGGGTCGGTTTTTCGGCAAAACCGGCACGATCAGCGGCGTGCGAGCCATCAGCGGGATGCTGCAGACCAGCGATGGCCCCCGTTATGTGAGCACGATCAGCAACGGAGCTAGCAATCCCAATCGCACCATTGCTGCCGTGCTGCGCCAGGCCCAAGTGCCTGGCCTCTGCGGGAGCTAGGCCCTCCAGCTGAGCGGGGCAGCTGAGTGGAATAGCTCAGTGGGCTTTCAGTGGGCTAGCTCAGTGGGCTAGCTCAACTGGCGATTTGGCGCAGTTTGCCCGCCACCCGGCTGCGGCGGCTGCCACGACCTGGTGGGTCAGAGCCCTCGTCATTGCTGGGCTGGGGATTTTGAAGCCTCACCAGCTCGCGACGACCCCCCAGCACCACCTGGCTGAGGTCCCGCAGGCGACCTTCGAGCTCGCCCAGCACCTGCTCGGCGTAGCTATTGGCCCCTTCGGCAATCGTGGCGGCCTCCTGACGGCTGCGGGAGACGAGGGCGTCGCACTGCTGCTGCGTCTGCTGACGAAACTGCAGGGCATCATTGTGAAGCCGCTCGGCCTCGGTTTGGCTGTCGCGCTGCACCCGCAGTCCTTCTTGGCGAATTTGCTCCAGTTCTGCCATCGCCTGTTGGCGGTTGCGGTCGTGTTGCTCAATCAACAGCCGCTGACGCTCGGCTGCTTCCAGCTCCAGTTGTTGGCGCCGGGCCGCAAATTGTTGCTCCATTTGCACGAGTCGGCCCTGGTGTTCCTGCTCGGCCTGGGCCACTTGTTGGCGAGCCTGCATCAGCAGGTGTTCGCACTGCTGGCGGGCCTGTTCCCGTAGTTCGGCCACCTGGCGCTCGGCCTCCTGGCGGATCGCGGCACTGTTGATCAGCTGCTCGCGCTCGCGGCGGGCCACGGCGACGATTTCCTCAGCCTGCTGCCGAGCCTTGGTGATGAAGTCTTCGCGTTGGGCGAGCAGATCCCGGGCCTGGCCCAGCTGAATCGGTACCGCCTCGCGCAGGCCATCGATCACCTCGATGGCGTCATTTTCATTGACCAGCCGTCCGCCACTGAAGGGGATGCGGCTGCCGTCCAAGACAATCTCCTCGAGCTGATCGAGCTGATCCAGCACGGTGATCTGCACGTCGGCCATTTCAGGGTTGTGGAGGTTCCCGATTAAAAAGCCTGGCCAGGTCTTCTGCCACTCCCGTGGGGACCATGTGACCAACGTTGCCGCCGAAGCGGGCCACCTCCTTGACCACCGAACTGCTTAAAAAGCTGTGGCGCGTGGCGGTGGCGAGAAACAGGGTCTCCACATCGGGGGCCAGGCTGTTGTTGGTGTGGGCGATCTGGAGTTCGAATTCGAAATCACTGAGGGCCCTCAGGCCCCGCAGGATCACCTCGGTCCCGCACTGCTGGGCGTAGCTCACCGTCAGACCGTCAAAACTGCCCACCTCCACGTGGCCGAGATGGGCCGTGGCCCTGCGGATTTGACCCAGGCGCTGGTCGAGCGCGAAGGCCGGCTGTTTGCTCGGGTTCTGCAACACAGCCACGACCACGCCGTCAAACAGGCGGGCCGCCCGCTCGATCAGGTCGAGATGGCCGAGGGTGAGGGGGTCGAAACTCCCTGGATAGAGGGCACGCATCGGCCCAGCCTATGGCTCGCTTCCTAGAGTTCTTCCACTGCCCGCTGCATTGATCCCTGCCATGGCCCTCAACGCCGACGCCAAGAAGACCCTGCTGCGCAAAATCCCCCACGGCGTGTTCATCTGTGGCGTGGCCGAGGGCGAGGAGGTCAACGGCTTCACGGCCAGCTGGGTCACCCAGGGCTCGTTTGAGCCGCCGCTGGTGGTGATGGCCGTGCGAGCCGATTCGACCAGCAACGGCATGATTCAGCGCACCAAACGCTTTGCGCTCAACATGCTCAAGGCCGATCAGAAGGATTTGGCAGCGGTCTTTTTCAAGCCCCAAAAGGGGGTTGGTGGCCGCTTTGATGCCGCCCCCTTCACCCTTGGTGAACTGGGCCTTCCGATCCTCAACGATGCGATCGGTGCGGTGGAATGCGAGCTCGTGGGGCAGCTGGCCCTTGGCGACCACACGGTGTTTGTGGGAGAGGTGAAAACCGCCACCCTGCACGCCGATGGCCCCGCCCTTGAACTGGGCAGCACCGGCTGGAACTACGGCGGCTGATTTGGCCCAGTCGCTCATTCAGCAACCGGATCGCCTCAAGGCTCGGTTGCGGGAGATCCCGGCGGAGCCGGGTTGCTACTTGATGCGCGATGCCGAGGATCGGATCCTCTACATCGGCAAAGCCAAGCTGCTGCGCAACCGGGTTCGCAGTTATTTTCAAAGTGGCAGCGGCCATGGTCACAGCCCCCGCATTCGGCTGATGGTGCGCCAGGTCTGCGAGATCGAATTCATCGTTACCGACAGCGAAGCTGAAGCGCTGGCGCTCGAGTCGAATCTGATTAAGCAGAATCAGCCACACTTCAATGTGTTGCTGAAGGACGACAAGAAGTACCCCTACCTCTGCATCACCTGGAGCGAGGCCTACCCCCGTATTTTCATCACCCGGCGGCGTCGTTTTCGCTCCCCCCTTGATCGTTTCTATGGTCCCTACGTGGATGTGGGCCTCTTGCGACGCACGGTGACCCTGGTGAAGCGGGTGTTTCCACTGCGCCAACGGCCCCAGCCCCTCTACAAAGACCGCACGTGCCTCAACTACGACATCGGCCGCTGTCCGGGGGTGTGTCAAGCCAAAATCAGTTCTGAGGATTACCACCGATCCCTGCGCCAGGTGGCAATGGTGTTTCAGGGTCGCAACGACGAGTTGCTGACCCTGTTGCATGGGCAGATGGATCGCTATGCGGAGCGGCTTGATTTTGAGAGTGCGGCCCGGGTGCGAGATCAGCTCCAAGGGCTCGATATGCTCACAGCCGATCAAAAGATGAGCCTGGGAGATAGTTCGGTAAGCCGCGATGTGATCGCCTTGGCGGCCGATGGTCGGGTGGCGGCGGTGCAGTTGTTTCAGATGCGGGCCGGCAAGCTGGTCGGCCGGTTGGGCTATACCGCCGATGCCGCTGGGACCAATCTCGATGCCGCTGGGGCCAATCCCGATGCCGCTGGGGCCAATCCCGATGCCGGAGCCGGAGCTGATGGCGCATCCGTCTCGTGCGAACCAGGCCTGATCCTGCAGCGGGTGATCGAGGAGCACTACGGCCAGGTGGATGCCGTGGAGATACCGCCCGAGCTGCTGGTGCAGCACCCCCTGCCCCAACAACAGCTGATCGAAGACTGGCTCACGGAGCAGCGGGGCCGGCGCGTGCGCCTGGCCGTGCCCCAGCGGCAGCAAAAGGCCGATCTGATCGAGCTGGTGGTGCGCAATGCCACCTATGAGCTGGAGCGTGCCCAGCGCAGTAGCGAACAGAACCTGCTGGCCACGGAAGACCTGGCCCAGCTGTTGGAGCTGTCCGTTGCGCCACGCCGGGTCGAGGGCTACGACATCAGCCACATTCAGGGCAGTGATGCGGTGGCCTCCCAGGTGGTGTTCATCGATGGCCTGCCGGCCAAACAGCATTACCGCAAGTACAAAATTCAGAGCAGCTCGATCCGCTCGGGCCACTCCGATGACTTCATGGCGATGGCTGAGATCATGCGGCGGCGCTTTCGCCGCTGGGCCCAGGCCAAGGCCGAAGGCACCGATCTGGCCGAGCTGCGTCGGCGCGGCAGCACTGCCCTCCACACCGATGGCATGGGCGACTGGCCCGACGTCGTGATGATCGACGGCGGCAAGGGGCAGCTCTCGGCCGTCATGGAGGCCCTGCGGGAGCTCAATCTGCATGAGGAGCTGGTGGTGTGCTCGCTGGCCAAGCAGCGGGAGGAGGTGTTTGTGCCCGGCGCCAGCCAACCGCTCGAGAGTGAGCCTGAACAATTGGGCGTGCAGCTGTTGCGGCGCCTGCGCGATGAGGCCCATCGCTTTGCCGTGAGCTTCCACCGCCAGCAGCGGGGCGAGCGCATGAAGCGCTCCCGCTTGGCCGATATTCCGGGTTTAGGACCCAAACGGGTCAAGGAGCTGCTGGGCCATTTCCGCTCGATCGATGCGATCCAGCTGGCCAGTCCGGCCCAGATCGCCGCGGCGCCCGGGGTGGGCCCAGCCCTGGCCCAGCAGGTTTGGGAGTATTTCCACCCCCAGACCGAGGGGGGGACACCCGATGGGGGTATCAGAATCGTCGACGATGGGCCTGTCTTGGAGCTGGCCCAGTGATGTCGACGGTTTCGGGCCAGCCGCGGGTGAGCACTGCCATCGCGAGGCTTCTGGCCTCGGTGCTTGCACTGTTGGTGATGGTTGTTGGGCTGGTTGCAGGGATCCCGGCCCCAGCCCTGGCCTCGCCTGGGCTCTGCATCGGCCCCGTGTGCGCCGATCAGATCAACCGCAGTGCCAAGTATCACTGGCAGCTCAACCTGCGGGTCGCTGACCAGCGGGGCCATCGCGAACGGCTCATCGTCGATTGCCGCGATGGGGTTCTCAGCCCTTTGACGGGATCAGTGGAGCGGGGCTACGCCGCTGCGGTGGCCCGCCGGGCCTGCCGCCTGGCCGGCGAAGCATGAGTGTTGGCATCTGGATCTTTGGCGACCAGCTGTCGCTGCGGCAGGCCGCCCTAGCCGACTTGGAGCATCGCCTGGGTGCCCAGGAAGCACGCCGCTGCTGCCGTGTGGTGCTGATCGAGAGCACGTCACTGTTGCTTCGGCAGCGACCGCACCGCCAGAAGCTGGTGCTGCAGTGGAGTGCCCTGCGCCATTTTGGCGACGAGCTGGTGGCCTCTGGCTGGCGCGTTGATCGGCTCGAGGCCGAGAGCTTCGCTGATGCGCTGCACAGCTGGATCCACAGCCACGGCATCCGTGAACTGCACGCGATGGACGTGGCCGAGCGGCCGCTGCGGCACTTGGTGACACAGTCACTCACCGCGTCTGCAGCGGAGCTGATCTGGCACGCCAGCAATGCTTTTCTCTGGAGCCGGGAAGCCTTTGCGGCCTGGGCAAGGCCCTACCGTCAGCTGCGCATGGAGCTGTTTTACAGAGAGGGCCGCAAACGCTTTGGCGTGCTGATGGATGCCCAGGAGCAGCCCCTCGGCGGCGCCTGGAATTTTGATCAGGCCAATCGCAAGGCCCCGCCCCGGGGGCTTGCGGGGCCGGCCCCGCTGTGGTTTGCCCCCGATGGGATCACCCAAGCTGTGATCGCCAAGGTGCAGGGCCTCGAGGGGTTGCCGGGTGATCTCGAGCCCTTTGGCTGGGGGGTGAACCGGCAACAGGCGTTGGCGGTGCTGGAGCATTTCATCGCCACGCGCCTGTCAGGTTTCGGCCCCTACCAAGACGCGATGGTGATCGGTCAGCCAACCATGTGGCACAGCCTGATCTCCCCGTACATCAACCTGGGGCTGTTGGAGCCCTTGGCGGTGATTCGGCGGCTCGAGCAGGCCGGTCTTGAGCAGGCAGTGCCACTGGCCTGCCTCGAAGGGGTGATCCGTCAGATCCTCGGCTGGCGCGAGTACACCCACGGCCTCTATTGGTGGTTGGGGGCCGATTACCCAGGCCACAATCATTTTGAAGCTAGCCGCTCCCTGCCAGCTTGGTTCGAGCAGCTGGGCGGCAGTGGCATGGCCTGCATCGACACCGTGCTGGCCGAGCTCAAGACCAACGGCTATGCCCATCACATTCAGCGCCTGATGGTGCTTGCCAACTACGGCCTGCTGGCGGGCCTCGATCCCCAGGCCCTCACCGCCTGGTTTGATCGCCTGTTCATCGACGGCTACGACTGGGTGATGCAGACCAATGTGCTGGGCATGGGCCTCTATGCCGATGGGGGGGTGCTGGCCAGTAAGCCCTATGCCGCCAGCGGCAACTACATCAACCGGATGAGCACCTATTGCAAGGGCTGTCGTTTTGATGTGAAACAACGGACGGGCCCGAGGACCTGCCCGTACAACAGCCTCTACTGGGATTTTCTGGCCCGCCACGGGCTCCAGTTGCGCGGTAATCCGCGCATGGCATTGATGCTGAACCAGCTTGCAAAGATCGCTCCCGATGAGTTGGTTGCGATCCGTGAGGCGGCGGCGGGGCACCTTCAGGCGGCGGGGAGCCTGGATTAGCGGCAGCCCTGCACCGAGATGCGGTAGCTGAAGCCCAGCGCACCCGGATCATTGCTGGCCCCCACTTTGAAATTCACCTGGCTTGTCTGCTTGCCCGGCACGGCTGGGAAGGGTCCAAACATGCGGCCCGTGCCCATCGGGGGGTTCATCAGGGCGTTGATCACCTGAAGGCTGGAGCCATCGCTGAACTTCAGATAGCCCTGAACCGGATACTGGGCCTTGGCATCCGAGGAATTGGCCGTAAAGAAGAATTTGAAACTGCGGTACGGCTGGGTGACAAAGAAGTCGGTGTTCCAGTTGGTTTTGCCGATCAACTTGCCGCGTCCGACCGACTTGTTGACGATCGGGCTGGCCCCGTTGCCGCCGATGGGTTGAAGGAAGGTGCAGGTCTGGGCTGCGGCAGGGGCCAGCAGGCCCAGGGGCAGGCCAGCGGCGAGCACAACAGCGGCGGTGATGGGGAAGCGCATGCCCAGATCAAAAGGGTTCTGACCCTAAGGGTTGGGCTTTAGTTTGACCATGGCCTGTATCCAAGCCTGCAGCAACGCCATGATCCTGGCGCTCACCTGGCCGCCCGAGGCCTATCTCTGGTTCAAAACCCTTCACATCGTTGGTGTTGTGGTCTGGTTTGCCGGGCTCTTCTACCTGGTGAGACTGTTCATCTACCACCGGGAGGCCGAGGAGCTTGAGCCCGGTCTCCGCACCGCCTTCCAGGCCCAGTACGCGCTAATGGAGCGGCGCCTGGCCAACATCATCACGACCCCGGGCATGGTGGTGGCGGTGGCGTGTGCGGCCGGGCTGCTGAGCGTGAATCCGAGCTGGTTGCACCAGGGCTGGATGCACGCAAAACTCGGTTTTGTGGCGGTGCTGTTGGCCTACCACTGGTTTTGTTACCGCCTGATGGGGCAGCTCCAGGCCGGGACCTGCCGCTGGACTGCCAAACAGCTGCGGGCGCTCAACGAGCTCCCCACTCTGCTGCTGGTGATCGTGGTGATGCTGGTGGTGTTCAAAAACCAGTTTCCGACCGGTGCCGCCACCTGGTTCATGGTGGCCCTGGTGGTGTTCATGGCCGGCTCAATTCAGTTTTATGCGCGCTGGCGGCGGCTGCGGGCCGAAAGCCTGACGGCTGAGGTTTCAGGGTGAAGGACCGTGTTGCCCAGTCCGCCATGGCTGCCGGCCGGTGGAACCATCCCCTGGCCGCGGTGTTGGAGCAGGTGGGGCCCGGCAGCTGTCCTGGTCGCTTCAACTTTCACTGCCACACCACCTTGAGCGACGGCAGCCTCAGGCCTGCTGAGCTGGCCGCCCAGGCCCTGGCCATAGGCCTTGAACATTTGGCGATCACCGATCACCACAGCACGGCGGCCCATCTCCCAGTGGCAGCCGCCCTGGCCCAACACCAGGCCCGTGGGGAACCGGTGCCCACCCTTTGGCGGGGCGTTGAGATCAGCTGCCTGCTCGAGGGTTGTCTGGTGCACGTGCTCGCCCTCGGCTTTGGCGCTGAACACACCAGCCTCGATCCCTACCTACTGGGCTCGGCTGTTGTGGGCCAGGCCCTGCGTGCTGAAGCCGTGCTGGTGGCCATTCATGCGGCCGGTGGCCTGGCCCTGCTGGCCCACCCAGCCCGCTATCGACTGCCTTTCCAACGTCTGATCGCAGCGGCGGCCGACCTGGGCTTTGACGGGGCTGAAGCTTGGTATGACTACCAGATGGGCCCGTGCTGGAGCCCCACCCCCGTGGTGTGCGAGTCCATCGTGGTGGAAAGTCGCAAACGTGGCCTTTTGATGAGTTGTGGTACGGATACCCATGGGCTGGAGCTCCGCGGCCGCTAGGGTTTCCAACAGCTTTCCCTGCATCGCTGATGGGTCTCTTCGATCGTCTGCTCGGTGGCAAGGCGGCCTCCAGTGCCGCCGAGGCCAACGCGCCCAAGAAGCAGGATGAAACCTTCTTCCTCGAACCGGAAGCCTCCAGCAGCCTGGGGGATGTCCAGTTCATGAAGCGCTCAAACACGATTCGCCGCACCTTCCCCGGCACAGTCGACAACCCCGGCAACAAGGAAATGGTGGCCGAGGTGGCCTCCATGGAATCCCGTATTGAGAAGCGCACTGAGGGCATGCCAGGCACCGAGGTGGTTCCTGATGTGATCAACCTCACCGGGGGCATTCCCAAGGCCGTCAAGAAGACCTTTGCCCAAACCATGTCGCAGGCCGAACTTGACCAGCGCATGAAGGGTTCGGCCATGGGAGTGAATGTTCCCGGTGGTAATGCCGCCATCAAAAAAGAACAAGAGCAGCAGGCCGAGGCCAGCGCCCGGCAGCAGCCTTTGAGCACCCAACAGGGGGCCAAGCCCGGGGCCATCGATCCATTCAAATCGATGGCCAAAGACCTGCGCGGCTGAATTCAATCAGCGATTTTCGATCAGGGCTTCGCTGGCGAGCACCAAGGCCCTGAGCGACTCCAACCGTTGGCTGCTAGCTCCAGTCCACAGCCCTCGGTTGTGGGCTTCCAGCAACCGTTCGCCCATGTCACGCAGGGCCCAAGGGTTGCTGCGCTCCAAAAAGGCCCGCACGGAGGGGTCATGGAGCCAACCATCCTGAATGGCCCCATAGCTCCAATCGGGCACCCGGCCCGTGCTGGCGTCATAGGCAAACAGGTAATCCAGGCTGGCCGCCATTTCAAATCCCCCCTTGTAACCGTGCTGCTGCATCGCCTCAAT
This sequence comes from Cyanobium sp. NIES-981, assembly GCA_945877595.1. Lineage (GTDB taxonomy): Bacteria > Cyanobacteriota > Cyanobacteriia > PCC-6307 > Cyanobiaceae > RGUW01. The sequence goes on from CAMDVN010000001.1 coordinate 90,832, forward strand.
CCAGCGGGGATTGAGCAGTCGCGAACGCAGCACTTTGTCGAATTCCTTCTCGAGCCGGTGCAGGCGCGGCCGCTGGTGCCGTGAATGGTCGGCAAACCAAAGCGCCGGAGCCTTGCCCTGCAAGAGCTCGGCTGCTGCGCTCAGGCCGCCTTGAAACTGGTAGTAGTCGTCGGAATCGAGGAGGTCGTGCTCGCGATTGTCCTGGTTATGGAGCACCACCTGCACCCCCGCCAGACGCTCCTCCAAGCCGCTGCGATCAGCTACCACCTCCAGATTGGCGGTTCCGCCACCGCTGGAGCTGAGCCCCTCATAGCGCCAGCTGCTCCAGTTCAGAAACGCCTCGGCCAGGTCTGAGCGCGACTCCCACTGGCCGCTGTCGATCAAGCCCTGCAGCCCGGCGCCATAGGCCCCGGGGGCGCTGCCGTAGACCCGTGCGCTGTGACCTTCGCGGCGGCTGGCGGCAGCAAGGGGATTCTCGGCTTCCGATTCGTGGAGGGCTGCCACCAAGCTGGTGGCCTGGTTGAACCAGCCCACCAGTTGCGGAAAAGCGTCCCGAAACAGCCCCGAGATGCGCAGGGTCACATCAACCCGGGGTCGGCCGAGCAGGGGCAGGGGGATCACCTCCAGATCCACCAGGCGGCGGGTTGGACCATCCCAGACCGGTCGTACCCCCATGAGGGCCAGGGCCTGGGCGATGTCTTCTCCACCGTTGCGCATGGTGGCGGTACCCCAGACCGACAGTGCCAGGCGCTGCAGATGCTCACCCTGCTCTTGCAGGTGCAGCTCCAGCAAGAGCTCGGCACTGCGCCGGCCCAGGTCCCAGGCGGTCTCGGTGGGAAGCCCGCGCAGGTCCACGCTGTAGAAATTGCGCCCCGTGGGCAACAGATCGGGGCGGCCCCGGGTGGGGGCTCCTGAGGGGCCGGCGGCGATCCGGCCTCCAGCCAACCCCGTGAGCAGGGCCTGTCGCTCGGCGACCCCGCAGGCCCTCAGGGGGGGGATCACGGCCCGACGCAGGTGCTCGAGGCAGGCGCTGGTGAGTGGCCCCGCTGGGGGTTGCTCGGGGTCTGCATCAGCTTCGTGGGGGTGCGACTCCCGCTGCCATTCGTGCCGGAGTAGGGCTAGGGCCTGCTCTTCCAGAAGCGCCACCGCATCGCCAACATGGCGGCCCAGGTGTTGCCGTGGCCAGATTTGCGCCAATTGGTGTCGATCGGCGGCCTCCAGCAACCCCTCCTCTGGGTCGGCCCAGGGGTCCAGCTGCAGCCGCAGATCCTGGGCCAGGGCCTGGGTGAAGCCCGGCAGGCCCGCCTGGGGCGCGCGTGCCAAACACAGCAGCAGCTCGGCCGCCTTGGGGTCGGCAGGCAGGGTTCCAAACGTGTGCAGCCCGAGGCGGATCTGGGCCTCTTTGAGCTCACAGAGGTAGCCATCGGCAGCATCGAGCCAGCGATCGAGGTCCACAAGGGCTGGCGGTTCGATTCCCCTGTCAATGGGATCGAGATGGTGGAGCTCGAGCTGCCCAAGCAAGGTTTGCAGCCGCTCGCGGAGGGGTTTGCAGCGCTCACTGCCCACCTGGCTGGCTTCCCAGTATTCATCCAGCAGGGCTTCCAGCTCGAGCAGCCCACCGTGGAGGCCGGCTCGTCCCAGCGGAGGGGTGAGGTGATCGAGGATCACCGCCTGGCTGCGGCGCTTGGCCTGGGAGCCTTCGCCGGGGTCGTTGACGATGAAGGGGTAGAGGTGGGGCATGGGCCCCAGGGCCCATTCCGGACAGCACTGGTTGGAGAGGCCTAGGGCCTTGCCCGGCAGCCATTCGAGGTTGCCATGTTTGCCGACATGCACCGCCACGTGGGCCCCAAACTGCTCGCGCAGCCAGAGGTATTGGGCCAGGTAGGCATGGGTGGGGGGCAGGTCAGGGGCGTGGTAACTCAGGGCCGGATCACGGTCGTAGCCCCGCTCTGGTTGGATCAGCACCACCACCGCGCCAAAGCGAAGCCCGCGCACGGCAAAACCTGGTTGACCCCGATGATCCAGCTCGAGCCCGGCGTCGTGGTCAGGGGAGCCCCAGCGGGCCTCCAGAGCACGGCGCCCCTCGGCGGGGAGCTGTTGGTACCACTGTTGGTAGGTGGCTAGGGGCAGGTGGTCCAAGGGGGGCCTGTGGCCGCTCTCGGGGTCGTTGCTGCGGCTGGCCAGGAGCTGGTTGATCAGGGCATCGCCGCTGCTGGGGAGCTGATCCACAGGCCCGAGGCCATAGCCCGCCTCGGCCAGCCAGCTGAGCATTAGGGCGGTGCTGGCGGGGGTGTCGAGGCCCACCCCGTTGGCGAGCCGGCTGTTACGGGTGGGGTAGTTGGCAAGCACCAGGGCCACCCTGCGTTCGGCTGCGGGGGTGCGACGCAGGTTGATCCATCGCTGGCAGAGCGATGCGATCCAGGCCAGGCGCTCCGCATCGGGGTGGTAGGCGTGCAATGCCGAACCCAGCGGTGGCGCTCCGCTACTGGGTTGGGCCCAGGTTTCCTTGAAGGCGCCAATCCGGGTGGTGATGCGCCCATCGAGCTCGGGCAGGGCAATTTGCAGGCTCAGATCCAAGGGGCCCAGGCCGATGCTGCTGGCCTCCCAGGCGGCCCGGGGCTGTGTGCTGGCGAGCACCTGGAACACCGGTACCCCCAGCCCATCCCAGAGCGGTGCGCCCAGGCCTGCCTCGGCCATTTGCACCGAGGCAAAGGCGGTGCCGCAGAGCACAGCCTCGACCCGCTCGCGCTTGAGCAGCTGTCCCACCCCTTGGGACACGGCGGCATCCCGGAGGCCACTCACCCAGAGGGCCCGGGGGCAGAGTCCCTGGGCGCGTAGACAGGCCAGCAGGGACTCCATCCAGGCGGTGTCACCGGCTTGCAGCAGTGCTCGATAGAGCACCACCCCCACCCGTGGACCGGGGTCGGGTTGCCAGTCGTGGGGAAGGGGGTCGGCCTGGGGAATGGGGCTCGGTGGGGGCGGTGTGCCGCCCTCGACGATTTGGCGCAGGCAGCGCAACACGCGTTGGAGATTGCTCGATCCGCCTTCACGCCAACAGCGCGACAGGCCTTCAGCCAGGGCAGGCGCCACGCTGCTGAGGGCCGCCAAACTGCTCTCCTCCTCTTGGGTGCCTGACAACACCACGAGCTGGCGTCCGGGCTTCTGCTTGACCCAGAGGCCCAGCTGTTCGAGGCCATAGCTCCAATGGCCCCGTCCGCCGAGCAGACGCACCACCACCAGCTGGGCCTTCGCCGCCGTCCCAACGAGATAGTGGTCCAACACCGCTGGATGGTCCAAGGCCGCCAGATTGAGGCCCCGCAGCTCGAGACCCAGCAGCGTGGGGTCGTTCTCGAGCAGGGCGGCCAGGGCCCGCAGGTCGGTGTCAGCACTCGAGAGCACCAGCACCGGAGCTGGCTTTTGTTCCACAAAGGCGCCGGCGTCAGCCGGATCGCCGCTTCCGGGTAGGGAGGCCAACCTGTGCATCGATCCACTCTGCAGGCTGCGGTGAGAAGATCAGAGCACTTGTGGCCTCTTGGGCCCAGCGTCTGCCTCGCCATCCATGCATCAGTTTCTGCCCTATGCCTGGTTCGGCGGCCAATGCGTGCCCTTCGCCGAGGCAACCCTGTCGGTGGCCACCCATGCCCTGCATTACGGCACCGGGGCATTCGGTGGCATGCGTGGGCTACCCAATCCCATCGACCCTGCTGAAATTCTGCTGTTTCGGGCCGATCGCCATGCCCGACGCCTGAGTCAGAGCGCGCGCCTGTTGCTCACCGAGTTGCCAGAGGCCACGATCCACGCGGCGATCCAGGCATTTTTGGTCGCCAACAAGCCGACCTGCCCGTTTTATCTGCGGCCGTTCGTCTACACCAGCGATCTGGGCATTGCCCCGCGGTTGCACGACATCCAGACCGATTTCCTGATCTACGGCATTGAGCTGGGTGATTACCTCTCCCCCGATGGGGTGAGCTGCCGAATCAGTTCGTGGACCCGCCAGGAAGATCGCTCGTTGCCGCTGCGGGGCAAGATCAGCGGGGCCTACATCACCAGCTCCCTGGCCAAGACCGAGGCGGTCAAGAGCGGTTTTGACGAGGCATTGCTGCTCAATAGCCGCGGCAAAGTGAGTGAGGCCAGCGGCATGAATCTGTTCATCGTGCGCGATGGGGTCTTGATCACTCCCGGCGTCGACCAAGACATCCTCGAGGGCATCACCCGCGCCAGCATTCTCGAACTGGCCCAGGCGATGGGAATTCCCGTGCTCGAACGAGCGGTCGACAAAACCGAGCTTTTCGTGGCCGACGAGGTCTTCCTCAGCGGTACCGCGGCCCGGGTCACTCCCGTCCGTCGCGTCGAAACCACAGACCTGCCCACCCACAGGCCCGTGATGACCCAGCTGCGCGATCGCCTCACCGCCATCACGGAGGGCCGCGATTCCGCCTATGACCACTGGGTCACCCGGATCCGCCTCGAGGGCTGATGGTCAGCAGCAGTGTCACCGCCACGGCAGCACCGGGCACCGTCCCAGCACGGGTGGGGTTTTTGGATCGCTTGCACAGCCCAGGCAGGCCTGTGTTGGTGTTTGACGGGGCGACCGGCACCTCCCTCCAGCTGATGGACTTGGGCCCCGAGGATTTTGGCGGCCCGGCACTGGAAGGCTGCAATGAAAACCTGGTTTTCACCCGCCCCGACGTGGTGCAGGCGGTGCATCGTCAGTTTTTGGAGGCGGGCTGCGATGTGATCGAGACCGACACCTTCGGCTCCACATCGCTTGTGCTGGCTGAATACGACATCGCCGATCAGGCCTTTGCACTCAACAAGCGGGCTGCGGAACTGGCCCGTGCCATGGCCGATCGCTATAGCACCGCCGAGAAGCCTCGCTTCGTCGCGGGCTCGATGGGCCCCACCACCAAGCTGCCCACCCTCGGCCACGTCGACTTCGACACGATGAAGGCCTCTTTTGCCGAACAGGCCGAGGGTCTACTGGCCGGAGACGTTGATCTCTTCATTGTCGAAACCTGCCAAGACGTTCTCCAGATCAAGGCAGCCCTGCAGGGGATCGAAGCCGCCTTCGCCTCAACCGGCCAACGGCGCCCCCTGATGGTGAGCGTCACGATGGAAACCACCGGCACGATGCTGGTGGGCTCCGACATCGCGGCGGTGGTTTCGATTCTGGAGCCCTTCCCGATCGACGTGCTCGGACTGAACTGCGCCACCGGGCCCGAGCAGATGAAGGAGCACATCCGCTATCTGAGTGCCCACAGTCCCTTTGTGGTGAGTTGCATTCCCAATGCGGGGCTGCCCGAGAACATCGGCGGTGTGGCCCACTACCGACTCACGCCGATTGAGTTGAAGATGCAGTTGATGCACTTCGTCGAGGACCTGGGCGTGCAGGTGATCGGTGGCTGCTGCGGCACCACCCCGGCCCACATCGCTGCGCTGGCTGAACTGGCCGCCACGCTCAAACCAGCCCCCCGGCCTGTTCGCACCCCCGAGAGTCAGCACGCCCGTCCGCTGCTGCTGGTCGAACCGGCAGCAGCATCGATCTACGGCACTACCCCGTACCACCAAGACCAGTCTTTCCTGATCATTGGCGAGCGGCTGAATGCGAGCGGATCCAAGAAAGTGCGCGACCTCCTCGCCGAAGAAGACTGGGATGGGCTGGTGGCCGTGGCCCGAGGACAGGTCAAGGAAAATGCCCACGTTCTCGATGTCAACGTTGACTATGTCGGTCGCGATGGTGAGCGCGATATGCGCCTATTGGTGAGCCGTTTGGTCACCAATGTGAATCTGCCGTTGATGCTCGATTCCACGGAGTGGCAGAAAATGGAGGCCGGTCTCAAAGTGGCCGGTGGTAAATGTATTCTTAACTCCACCAATTACGAAGATGGTGATGAGCGCTTCTTTAAAGTGCTTGAACTCGCCAAGGCCTACGGCGCTGGTGTGGTGGTCGGCACCATCGATGAAGAGGGGATGGCTCGCTCTGCGGAGCGCAAGTTTGCCATCGCCCAACGGGCCTACCGTGATGCGCTCGAGTATGGCATTCCGGCCCACGAAATTTTTTACGATCCCCTCGCGCTTCCCATCTCCACCGGCATTGAAGAAGACCGGCTCAATGCAGCGGCCACGCTTGAGGCGATTCGTAAAATTCGCTCTGACTTACCGGGGGTGCATGTGGTCCTCGGGGTCAGCAATGTGAGCTTTGGCCTCTCCCCGGCGGCCCGCATTGTGCTCAATTCGGTCTTCTTGCACGATTGCTGTGAGGCGGGCATGGACGCCGCCATTGTGAGCCCGGCCAAGATATTGCCGCTGGTCAAAATTAGTCCGGAACATCAGCAGGTCTGCCGTGACCTGATCCACGATCGACGTCGCTTTGAAAACAACGCGCCTGCTGGCAGTGGCGCACCTTGCATCTACGACCCACTCACCGTGCTCACCACCCTTTTTGAGGGGGTGAGTGCCCGGGAGGCTCGGGCATCAGGTCCTTCCCTGGCTGATTTGCCGGTGCAGGAGCGGCTCAGGCAGCACATCATCGATGGTGAACGAATCGGTCTGGAGCCGTCCCTTGAGGAAGCGCTTCAGCACCACCCTCCGCTCCAGATCATCAACACTTTTCTGCTCGATGGCATGAAGGTGGTGGGGGAGTTGTTTGGCTCAGGACAGATGCAATTGCCCTTCGTGCTGCAGAGCGCCGAAACGATGAAATCGGCTGTCGCGTATCTCGAGCCCTACATGGAGAAGGTTGAGGGCGAAAGCTCTAGCAAGGGCAAGTTTTTAATTGCGACCGTCAAAGGAGATGTGCATGATATTGGCAAAAATCTCGTTGATATCATCCTCACGAATAATGGTTATGAGGTGATCAACCTCGGCATCAAGCAGAGCTGCGAAGCGATCATTGAGGCCCAACACAAGCACCAGGCCGATTGCATTGCCATGAGCGGTTTGCTGGTCAAATCGACCGCCTTCATGAAGGACAATCTCGAAGCTTTTAACCAGGCCGGTATCTCGGTGCCTGTGATTCTCGGAGGTGCGGCCCTTACACCCCGGTTTGTGCACGGGGACTGCCGGGCCGTTTATCGAGGTCAGGTCATCTATGGCCGCGACGCTTTTGCAGACCTGCGCTTCATGGATGCCTTGATCGCAGCCAAGGCCGACGAGCAGTGGAGCGACGCGCAGGGATTTCTGGCCGGTGCCCCCGAGGGGGTGGGCCTCGATACGCCTGCTGCTGAATCTGTCGTGGCCCATGCGGCAGCCCCATCGCCCCCACAAGACGATCCTGTTGCTCCCCTCGATGACCATGGGCCCGCTGGGGCTGCAGGGCCCAACGACCATCGCTCCGAGGCCGTGCCCGAAGAGCCTGCTCTCACGCCGCCCTTCTGGGGTAGCCAGGTGTTCAGCTCAGCTGAGATCGATCTGCAGCAGGTCTTTGCTTATCTCGATCGCAATGCCCTCTTCGCCGGCCAGTGGCAGCTGCGCAAGGGCCAACAACAATCACGTGAAAGCTATGAGGCGATGCTCGCCGAAAAGGCTGAGCCCGTTCTGCAGCACTGGATCGAGCGCTGCCTCAACGACGGTTTGCTGACGCCACGGATCGCCTACGGATATTTTCCCTGCGGGCGTCGTGGCAATGCGGTGGTGCTATTTGATCCCGCCGAACCCAGTGCGGAGCTCGGTTGTTTCGTGCTGCCTCGCCAGCGCTCCGGCAATCGCTACTGCATCGCCGATTTTTACCGTGATCTGAGCCCCCAAGGCGGCGTTGCTGCTGCCGGCCCCAGCGATGTGCTGCCCATGCAGGCCGTCACCATGGGAGAACAGCCCACCCTGTTTGCCCAGAAGCTCTTCAAGGCCGACCAATACACGGATTATCTCTATTTCCATGGCTTGGCCGTGCAAATGGCCGAGGCCCTGGCCGAATGGACCCACGCTCGAATTCGCGGCGAACTCGGCTTCCTGGATCCTGCAACGATGCCCCTGCGTGATGTATTGGCCCAGCGCTATCGGGGCAGCCGTTATTCCTTTGGCTATCCGGCCTGTCCGAATGTGGCCGACTCGCGCCAGCAGCTTGCCTGGCTCGGTGCTGAGCGCATTGGCCTCTCCATGGATGAGAGCGACCAGCTCGAGCCAGAGCAGAGCACCACAGCCCTCGTGGCGCTGCACAGCAAGGCCCGCTACTTCTCAGCCTGAACTGAACGCTTCATTGGAGTACTAGTTCAGGCCCCAGCCAGGCAGTCCATATCCAGGCTGCCCCCATCCAGGCAGTTTCCAGCCACGCAATTCCCATCCAGGCTGGCCCCTAGCCTGGATGGGTTTCCAAACCCTTACCACTTCCTTCGCCATGGCCATTGCTGGTCCCGGCGGCGTTGACGCCGCCATTGCCTCAGGACTCGACCTCGATGGCAGCCCGATTCCCGTTGAGATGGTCAGGCTTTATAGCGAAGTCATGGAGCTGGAGAGCCAGAGGGCCCGCAGTGGGGTGACCAAATCGATGCGCAATCGAATCGTCAAAACCGGTTCCAAGCACTTCGACCAGAACAGCCTCGACGCAAAACTCAAGGCTGCGGGGTGGGAAGGGCTTAAAGCAAAAGAGATCGCCTTTTTCTACGGATGATGGCTGCGCTCAGCTGCACAGCTCTTCCAGGCTGTCAATCACCTCCTGCTGGAAGTCCTCCAGTTCAGAGGAATCGCTGAGGTCGATGCCCTCGCCAGCGGCGTTCTGGGTGAGCTCTTGGAAATGGAAGGCTCCTTCACCGTGGGCCAGAAACTCCATGGCCGAAGGCTCACCACTTTCTTTGTAGGCGTCGCAGAGGGCCAGGAAGGCCGCGTCTTCGGTGAAATCCCAGCTCATGAAGGGGTCGCGGCGAACAATGCCTGAGGTCGTGATGAATGACCTTTAACGCCTGACCCCCGGAATCCGTCAACCACCCGGAAGCACTTTGTGCCACTCCTTCGTCAGACTCCCTCCCATGGCCTGGCAGTTAAAACCTGATGAGCACTGAGTCCTTTAACGTTTTGGGCGATCCGTTGACCGTTTGCGGATGCAGCCCCATGACCGGCTGGATGCGCGATGGCCATTGCCACACCGATGGCCGTGACCATGGTCGTCACACCGTTTGCTGTGTGATGAGCGAGTCCTTCCTGAGCTACAGCAAGGCGCAGGGCAACGACCTCAGCACTCCGATGCCCGCTTACCAGTTCCCTGGGCTTAAGCCAGGAGATCACTGGTGCGTGTGTGCAGCCCGCTGGCTCGAGGCCTATGACGATGGCGTCGCCCCACCGGTGAAGCTCGACGCCTGTGAACGCTCCAGCTTGGAGATCATCCCCCTCGAGGTTCTGCGTCAGCTGGCCGTCTAGCTGGCCGTCTGAAGCAGGCGACCAGACCAAGCCACGCTGCCGCCTTTTTGACTCACCAGGGAATCGGCTGGCCATCCCAGGCCCAGAAGCCCCCGCTCTGGGCCGCTGAGAGCCCCGCCAGCACGTCGATCAGGTGGTGGGCGGCCCGCTCCGGGCTAAACAGATCTGGGCTGGCCTCCGGGCGCCGATACGGTGCCGAGAGGGCTGTGGCGGTGGTGCCGGGGTGCAGCAGGCTCACACAACACTGGGGCAGCCTGCGTGCCCATTCGACCGCGAGGGTTCGCAGGAGTTGGTTCTGGGCTGCTTTGGCTGCCCGGTAGGCATACCAGCCACCGAGCTGGTTGTCACCGATGCTGCCCACGCGAGCCGACAGGCTGGCGAAATGGCTCGCTTGGTCGCGGGGAAGGGCCAACTCCAGGGCCCGTGCCAGCAGAATTGGTCCAAAGGCATTGACCGCAAAACTCTGCTCGAGTTGGAGGCGGGTCACAGCACTGAGGCGCTTTTCGGGCTGGAGCGTCGGCCCATGCAGCAGGCCGGCGGTGTTGATCACCAGGCGCAGGGGCTGCAGCCTGGCCGAGGCCAGCTGGGCCAGTTGCTCGAGGCTGGCGTCATCACCGAGGTCGAGGGCGAGTTCATCGCTCTGTTGGGGGTGCCGCCGAGCGAGATGCACCTTCAGCCCTGGGGCCCGTAGCCCCAGGGCCTCCACCAGTGCCATGCCAATGCCGCCGCCCCCGACCACCAGGGCATGACCACGCCATTGGGGCCACGGCTCGCTGCTGGCCACGGACATCCGCTTTCACGCAGGGAATGGCGCATGATGGCAGCCATGGCAGTGCGAATCACGGTGCTGGGGCGGGGTGCCTGGGGAGCCACCCTGACCGCCCTCTGGAAGGGGCAGGGTCACACGCTGCGCAGCTGGTCGCGCTCCGATGGACACCCCCCTGAGGCGTCGTTGCTGGAAGCCGACCTTGTGGTCTCAGCCGTGGCCATGGCTGGAGTTGAGGCGCTGGCCCAGGGCCTGGTTCCCGGGTGGCCTTCCACTTTGCCCCTGCTGAGCTGCAGCAAGGGTATTGACACGCAGCGGTTGGCCACGGCCAGCCAGCTCTGGGGCAGCAGCCTGCCTGGCCGGCCGCTGGCAGTGCTGAGTGGTCCCAACCTGGCCACTGAGCTGGCCCAGGGCCTGCCCGCCGCCAGCGTTCTCGCCAGCCACGATGCCGACCTGTGCCGCTGGTTGCAGCAGCACCTCAGCACCGACTGCCTGCGTCTTTATCGCAATGATGATCCGATCGGGACCGAGGCGGCCGCTGCGCTCAAGAACGTGATGGCCGTTGCAGCCGGCATCTGTGATGGCCTGGCCCTCGGCGCCAATGCCAAGGCGTCGTTGCTCTGCCGGGGGCTCGCTGAGATGGGCCAGGTGGTGGCCGGTCTCGGCGGCCAGCAGGGCACCCTCTATGGCCTGGCCGGCCTGGGAGACCTGCTGGCTACGGCCAACAGTCACCTCAGCCGCAATTACCGCTTCGGCCTGTTGCTCGCCGAAGGATGCGATGAAACCATGGCCCTGCAGCGCATCGGCGCCACCGTTGAGGGGCCCCGGACGGCCCGGGCCGCTCTCGCCCTGGCCGCCCAACAGGGCTGGCATCTGCCGATCTGCGACCAGGTGATGGGGGTGGTCGATGGCCGGGTCCAGCCCTTGGCGGCGGTGCGAGCCCTCATGGAGCGGGAGCTCAAGGCTGAGAGTGCTCCAGAGATCACTCCAGGGATCACTCCGTGAAGGCCCCGCACCCAGGTCAGCTGGCGGTGCTGGTGGAGGCGTTCACCGATCAGGCCTGCCAGGGCAATGGGGCAGCGGTGGTGCTGCTCGATCAGCCGGTCGCTGACGCTGCCATGCAGGCCCTGGCGCGCAGTCTCAACCAATCCGAAACGGCCTTCCTGCTTCCCTGCCCGGGGGGCTGGGCCCTGCGCTGGTTCACCCCCAGCTGCGAGGTGCCCCTGTGTGGCCATGCCACCTTGGCTGCCCTGGTGGCGCTGCAACATTGGGGCCTGCTGACCCAAGGCACGGCCGCCACGGTTAGCGGTTTTGCCACTGGAGCTGGAGCTGCCACTGGCACTGCCACCCCTGCCGGCAGCATCGCAACCACCTTCTGGACCCGCAGTGGCACCTTGCCGGTGGCCCTCGAGCAGGGCATGGCCCAGCTCAGTCTTCCTGCAGTGCCACTGCAATCTGCGGTTCCGCCCGCCTACCTGGTCACCGTGTTGAAGC
>CAMDVN010000002.1 GCA_945877595.1 Cyanobium sp. NIES-981
GGCTCAGCTAAAGCCAGCCGCATCAACGGATCTGACGAATCTTTGCTGACAGACGAAGGCCAAAATCCAGCCGGCCGGGCATAACCAAAGCCCAGGGCTGTCACTCCCATCTCAATCATCAGCCAGCCTTCTGGAATATCTGGCACCGCAGCCGCGGGCATGCCCCCCTTGCGCTCCATCCCCGCACCCCATGGCAGGGGCGGAGGGCGGCGGCGGCTGTCTGACCTCAGCCACGGCGCAGCTGTGGCAAGTTCAGGACAGCCGACGACGCCTGGAGCCCTCTCTGCGCTCTCTTGGTAAGTCCCAAGGCACATCTAGGAACTCCACCAGCAGCACCCCCGGCGGGTGCCGTGCTGCTTTCACTAGGCCCAAGCGATGGCCTGCTCCATCCCTGCCCGGCCCCAGGACAGCTGTATGGGAGCGATGAGCACCCGAGATCAGCCGCCGGCCATAAAGGCTTCTCTGGTGGTTTCCAAGGCCTGCAGGCGCCTGTGGCAGTTGCAGCTGCGCTCTTAACAGGGGTTGCCTGGGTGTCGTAGTGCCGGAAATGACTAGGCGCTGGCTCGTGGTGGTGCTGGCTGGCCGGAAGGGGAGCCTCGAAACCAGGGGTGGCAGAAAAAAACCGAGATCAAAGCGATCCCTCGGGCAAAGCCCAAGCCAAGCCCCCCCTCTTTCGCCTTCTGCAGAGCCCTTTTGCTCTCACGCAGCAGGCTCAAAGAGCTCTCGCTTCCGTCGCGGAAGAAGCGAGAGCCCAAGAGATTGTGCGCATTTTGTGCGCATCTCCCTTGGCCTATCGGTGAAAAGTCAATCGGGGCGACAGGATTCGAACCTGCGACCTAGTGCTCCCAAAGCACCCGCGCTACCAAGCTGCGCCACGCCCCGTTACTCGCGATCCTAGGTTGCCGTTGGCGGGCTTGGTCCAAGCCATTGCACCAAGCCGCTTTTATCAGTCAGTCATCCAGACAACCTTCAAGAACACTCCACACAACCAAGGTGACCGGCGGGATGTCACCCGTGTGGAGTCCAAGACACCTGCCCATGCCATGGCGTTGATTCCTGTGCCGGGTAATGCCTTGGACCCCACTGTTCACCGCATTGGGGAGCACATGGCCCATCGCTCATGATCGGCGCCTGGGCCGATCATGCATCTTTGATGGAGTGGTGCGACAACGGCGAGCTTTCAGGAGTCAATCTGCAGCGGATCGTGATGCGGTTGAGTTCGGTCGATCAGCAGGCCATCCAATTGATGACCTGCTCGCTGGATCAGCAGCCATAACCAGGTTCAAACCTCAGCCCAGAAGGGCAATGCAATCGATTTCGACCCGGGCCCCTTTGGGTAGGCCCGCAGCCTGGATGCAGGCGCGTGCCGGGGAAACGCCTGAGCCAAAGAACTCGGCATAGACGGCATTGACCCGCTCAAAATCAGCCAGATCAGCCAAATAGACCGTGGTGCGCATGACCTGCTGGGATGGGCAACCCGCTGCGGCGAGCACCGCCTGCAGATTGGCCAGCACCTGCCGGGTTTCGGCCTCCACATCTCCGGCACCGACCATGCTGCCGGTGGCTGGATCGAGGGCAATCTGGCCTGAGCAATACACCACTCCCCCACCCACCACGGCCTGGTTGTAGGGACCCACCGGTGCCGGTGCCCCCTCGGTGATCACGGCTTGCAGCTCGGGCATTGTGGCCATCTGGGGGCACAGGTAAGGATGGGGGGCTGAGCCTATGGCCGAAACCGGTCTGCTGCCCATCGCCAGTCCCCTCCCCGAACTGAAGCCCACCGAGCTTCCCCAGCGCCAATTCGTGCAGCTCAGGGGGCTTTGGCACCGGTATGGCAACCAAGACAGCCACGACTGGACTCTGCAGGGCATCGATCTCAACCTGGCCCAGGGCGAACTGGTGGGCCTGCTCGGACCATCCGGCTGCGGCAAAACGACCCTTCTGCGTCTGATCGCCGGGTTTGAGAAGCCCTTGCAGGGTCGGGTGTGCATCGATGGACGCGAAGTTGCCGGCCCCCAGCGCTGGCTGGAGCCTGAGCGCCGAGGCGTAGGCATGGTCTTTCAGGACTACGCCCTGTTTCCCCACCTGAGCGCCTGGAGTAATGCCTGCTTTGGGCTGCGACGGGGCGCCGACACGAGCCGAGCCGCCTGGCTGCTGGAGCTCCTGGGCCTGCAGGGGCTGGAGGGGCGCTATCCCCATGAACTTTCGGGCGGCCAGCGTCAACGCCTGGCCCTGGCCCGGGCCCTGGCGCCTGGCCCAGCGGTGGTACTGCTGGATGAACCCTTCTCGAACCTTGATGTGGAGGTGCGCCTCCGACTGCGCAGCGAACTCCCCGCCGTGCTGAGCCAGTGCAACGCGAGTGGGCTGATCGTGACCCACGACCCAGAAGAGGCCCTGGCAATCTGCGACCGGGTGGCGGTGCTGCGGGAGGGGCGGCTGCATCAGTGCGCCAGTCCGCGAGAGCTCGTGGAACAGCCCGCGACCGCTTTTGTGGGGCGCTTTGTATTGCAGGCCAACCTGGTGCCGGCCAGCCGCAGCGGTGCTGCGGTGCTCACACCTCTGGGGATCTTTGCCATCGCTGGCCCGGCAGCCCCTGGCCACACACCGTTCCCCCAATCCGAATCACCCGGCGGCCAATCCAGCGAAGCGCTGGAGGTCTTGGTGAGCCCAGACGCCCTGCAACTGGAGCCGGACCCCGAGGGCAGTGCCTGCGTGATGGGGCGTGAATTTCTGGGCCGCGAATGGCTTTATCAAGTGCAGCTGGGCGCAATCAAACTGCGGCTGCGGCTGCCGCTGGCCTGCGATTGGATCCGAGGCCAGCGCTGCAGCGTGCAGCTCAAGGCCGGCGCCACAGCCTTGCTCTTTCCGGACCGAATTCGTCTCCAGGCATCCGGCATCGCCGCCACCCCGTTGGAGCCAGAAACGATGCCCCCGGAGGCCTAAAGCGCCACTTCATCCCCGCCAGTGGTCTTTGCTGAGGCGCAGCTGCTCCAGTTGAGCCCTGGTCTCACTGCGCAAAAACAGGTTGGTGGCCAGCTCCTGATCAATGGTGCTCGGCACGCTGGCCAAGCCCTGCTGCCGTTGAGCCAGCACGCGCTGCAAACGCACCGCCACGGCCCGGTGGACTGGATCCGTTGCTGGAAGCTGCGTCAGTGCCCAGCGCAGATTGGCCTCGGTGTACTCATGGGCACACCACACCTGAGTTGAACCCGGCAAGGCGGCAAATTGGCGCAGGGAATCCCACATCTGCTGAGCCGTGCCTTCAAACAGCCGGCCGCACCCCCCCCCAAACAGCGTGTCACCGCAGAACAGATGCCCGCTGTTCGGCAACACATAGGCGAGATGAGCCCTGGTGTGCCCCGGCACGGACAGCACATCGACCGATTCGCCTAACACCACAAAGCGATCTCCACCTGCAACGCCCTGGGTTTGAAACGGAATTCGGGCTCGATCGGCCGCCGCGGCGATCACCGCAGCAGCGGGCCAGCGTCGCAGCAACCCTGGTGTGCCGCCGATGTGATCGTGGTGGTGATGGGTGTGGAGCACGGCGACCAACTCGAGCTGCCGCGCCTCGAGCTCGGCGATCAGGGGCTCGACGACGGCCGGGTCCACCAGCACCGCCTCGCCGCGGCGCTGCAGCAGGAAGGCGTAGTTGTCTTGAAGCACCGGGATGGCCCGCACGGCAAGCTCGGTGACCTCGGGATTCGGCAAGACCATCGTTAAAGTCAACCCTGCTGCGCCTCCCCATGATCGGCGCTGCGGCCCCACCCATGTTCACCATTGCCCTGGCCAAGGGCGCCCTGCTCAAGGATTCGGTGCACCGATTTGCGGCTGCCGGGCTTGACTTTTCTGCCCTGCTCGAGCCGGGCAATCGCCAGCTGATGGCGACCAGCAGCTGCGGGAGGGCCCGGGCCCTGCTGGTGCGTAATGCCGACGTGCCGGTCTACGTGAGCTACGGCCAGGCCCAGCTCGGGGTGGTTGGCTTCGATGTGTTGGAGGAACACCAGCTTCCGGTGGCCCCACTGGTCGACCTTGGCTTTGGTAGCTGTCGCATGAGCGTGGCCGTTAAGGAGAGCAGCCCCTACCGCCGCAGTGCCGATCTGCCCCCCCATTGCCGCGTGGCGAGCAAATTCACCCGCTGCGCCCAGGCCTATTTCGATGCCCTCGATCTGCCGGTCGAGCTCATCCACCTGACTGGCTCTGTCGAACTCGGCCCCCTAACTGGCATCTCCGAAGCCATTGTGGATCTTGTGGCCACTGGCCGCACCCTCAAGGAGAACGGTTTGGTGGCCATCGAGGATCTTTTCGTGAGCTCGGCAAGGCTGATCGGGCACCCGTTGGCGCTGCGGCTCGATCGCGGTGAGCTGCAGAGCGTGATCGACCAGGTGGCCCTGGCCTCGACGCAGGCATCGGACCAGCCCGCAGCCCAGCCTCTGTCCGCCGGGGTGGGCTGATGGCCCAGCGCGACCGCCAGAGGCTCCTGCGGCTCCTCCCCTATCTAGGCCGCGACAAACGCCGCCTGGGGCTCACCTTGTTGTTGCTGATCCCGGTGGCCCTGGCAGCGGCAGTGCAACCGTTGCTGGTAGGCCAGGCGATCTCAGTGCTGCGCCACGAGCCCACCGCGTCCTGGCTGGCCGATTTGTCTGTGCCAGCAGCCATGCGCCTGTTGGTGATGCTGCTGCTGGTCGCCGTGCTGACGCGCCTGGGGCTGCAGGGCTTTCAAACCTTCAACGTGCAGGCTGTGGGCCAACGGCTGACGGCCCGGATTCGCAATGACCTATTTGGCCATGCCATGGCCCTGTCACTGCGCTTTCACGACCGCACCCCGGTCGGCAAGCTGCTCACTCGACTCACCAGCGATGTGGATGCCCTAGCCGAGGTCTTCGGCAGTGGCGCTGTGGGGGTGCTGGGGGATCTCGTGACGTTGGCGGTGATCGCCACCACCATGATCGTGATCGAATGGCGCCTGGGCCTGCTGCTGCTGGTGAGCCAGCTGCCGGTCACCTTGGGGATCCTCTGGTTGCAGGGGCGTTATCGCAAGGCCAATTACCGCGTGCGCGAGGAGCTGAGCCAGCTCAATGCCGATCTGCAAGAGAACCTTCAAGGGCTCGATGTGGTGCAGATGTTTCGCCGAGAGGCGGTCAATAGCGCCCGCTTTGAGCGCACCACCAACGCCTATCGCCAGGCCGTCAACGGCACGATCCTGTTTGACAGTTCGATCTCGGCATTCATCGAGTGGGTGGCTCTCAGCGCCGTGGCCGTGGTGCTGGCGTTAGGGGGCTGGATGGTGACCAATGGCGCCATGGGCCTAGGTCTCCTCACCACGTTCATCCTCTACTCGCAGCGGCTGTTTGACCCGCTGCGCCAGCTGGCGGAGCGGTTCACCCAGATCCAGGGGGGACTCACCGCTGTGGAGCGAATCGGCGAGCTGCTGGAAGAACCGATCGAGATCGTCGAGATGGCTGACCAGCAGCGTGGTGCCGCTGCTCGTTTTAGCGCCTCCCAAAGCCACGGTGCTGGTGAGGTGATCTTCGACAACGTGAGTTTCGCCTATCGCCCCGACGAACCGATCCTCGAGGATCTCAACATTCGCATTGCTCCCGGCGAGCATGTGGCCCTGGTGGGTCCCACCGGCTCGGGCAAAACCACGGTGATTCGTCTGCTGTGCCGCCTCTATGAGCCCCAGCGGGGTCAGATCCTGCTCGATGGGATCGACATCCGCGAACTCCCCACCTCCACCCTCCGCCAACGGCTGGGGGTGGTGCTGCAAGACACCTTTCTGTTCAGCGGCAACGTGGCTGACAACCTTCGCCTCGACGCCCAGATCGAGCGCGAGGCCCTCGAAAAGCTCTGCAGTGACCTGGGCCTGATGCCTCTGCTGGCCCGACTTCCCGATGGATTGGCCACCGAGCTGCGCGAGCGGGGCGGCAATCTTTCCTCGGGTGAGCGGCAGCTGCTCTCGGTGGCGCGGGTTGCGATTCGCGATCCTTCGGTGCTGGTGATGGATGAGGCAACCGCCTTCATGGATCCCTCAACAGAAGCCACCCTGCAACGCGACCTCGACAGCCTGCTGCGGGGACGCACCGCGATCGTGATCGCCCACCGCCTGGCCACGGTTGAAGCGGCCGACAGAATTCTGGTGTTGCAGAAGGGGCGGCTGATCGAACAGGGCAACCACCGCGAGCTCCGAGCTGCCGGTGGGCTCTACGCCCAGCTCGCCGAGCTGCAGGAACGCGGTCTGGCCAGTCTTTGATTAACGACCCTGATCAAGCCATGTCTTGATCAGGGTTGCTAACTGGTGAGGCATCTGGCGCATCGGCAGATGCCCCGCGCCAGCCATCAACTCAAAACGATGGCTCGGTGCAAAACCGGCCAGATGGCGCACGTAGCGAGGCTCCATCACCTGATCACGACTGCCGGCAATCCAGAGGCTCGGCACCGTGAGCCGTGCCACCAGCTGGGGCAGTTGACGCACAGCGCCCCGGTTGGTGCTGCAGGCCAGCAGCCCGCGGGCGGCGCGAAGCTCGGCCCGCAGGGGGCTCGCCAGTGGCTCACACCCCGGCATGTTGAGCAGCCATTGGGGCCGCCATCGCAGCGCGGTGCTGCCGCCAAGACGCACCAGCGCAAAGGCCCGGGGCTGGAAGACACCCCCACCAGCAGCCACCTGCACGAGGCCAACCAACTGCTCACCCAGATGAGCAGCAGCATGAACCGCGACACTGCCGCCAAGCGAATGGCCGACCAGCACCACCGGCCGACTGCCGGCCTCGGCCTGTACCGCAGCAGCTAACCAGCGGCCATAGCTGGCCAGGCTGGGCTGGAGCCCCCGAGGGCGCGGCCGCTGGCCAAACCCCGGCAAATCAGGGCACCAGAGACTGTGGTCATCACCCAGCGCACCCACCAGGGGGTCCCAGAGACGCCCCGCCAACAACCAGCCATGCACACACACCAACAGAGGTGGGGAGCCCGATGCCATCAACACGCCGCAATCGGCACCCACCATCGCTGCCCGCGGACATCGATGGAGGAAGATCGACGCATCTGTCGTTTAGGCGGTAGGCCCACCGGTGTCTGAGCTGCTCAACAACCTCTATGGCGAGCAACACCGCCTTTGCAGCACCCCCGCGGGCAAGGTGACCGTGGTGCTGAGCAGCGAGCGGCCGATTGATCTGTTTGAACTCGAGCAACTCTGTGACGCCGTGGGCTGGAGTCGCCGTCCCCAGCGACGCGTGAAGCGGGCGCTGCAAAACAGCCTTCTACTGGTGGGTCTATGGCGCCATGATCCCCGCCTGCCGAAGCTGGTGGGATTTGCCCGCTGCACCGGTGATGGCGTCGTGGATGCCACGGTTTGGGATGTGGCCGTCCACCCCCTTTACCAGCGCGCCGGGCTGGGGAAGCAGCTGATGAGCTACGTGCTCGACACCCTCAAGGCGTGGCAAGTGGAACGGGTGAGCCTGTTTGCCGATCCAGATGTGGTGAGCTTCTATGAGGCCCAAGGCTGGGAGCTCGAGCCCCTGCAGCGGCGCTGTGCCTTTTGGTATGCCTCCTAGCCTCCTAGGGGCCCTGTGAGGGTGAATGGCCTCAAGCCCCCCCCTGGCCGCCCCCCTGGCCGCCGTAGCGGAGTGCCAGGTGCTCCAGCGGCACGCCACGCCGCCAGGCCCGCCGCAGCGCGGCATTGGCCAGGGCAGTACGGACCAACCCCAGGCGCCGCCAACGGCGTCCATCCACCCGCAGCGGCAGGTTGAGGCTGCGAAAGCGGCCCCCCATGGCGCAAAACCGCTCGGCAAACTCCAGGTCCTCCATCAGGGGCAATGGACGCAGGCCTCCGCAGCGCCCGTAGCTGGCACGCTCGATCAGCAGACCCTGATCCCCATAGGGTCGCTGCCCGAGCTGGCTGCGCAGAGCCACTGCGAGCTCGAGCAGGCGGTAGCCGGGGCCCGGCAGATCAACCTGCAGGTCAAAACACCACGCCTCGAGCCGGTGGGATGGGGCCTGGGCCACCACCGCCGACAACCGGGCGGCCCAGGTCAGCGGCAAGCGGGCATCGGCATGCAGAAACCACAGCCAGCGCCCTTGGGCCTGCTCGGCACCCAAGACCAACTGGCCGCCCCTGGCAGGCGGGCTGGAAAGCAGTCGCGCTCCCGCCAAGCGGGCCGCAGTGGCGGTGGCATCACGGCTGCCACCATCCACCACCAGCACCTCGGTGATCAGCTGGGGGGACGAGGCGAGATCGGCCAACAGCAGCGGCAGCCGGGGGGCCTCATTGCGAGCCGCAATCACCACCGAAATCACAGACATCGCCAAGGCAGCAGATCTCCGGGCCGGTCGAGGTCAGCCTGCTGTCGTAGCAGGGCCCAATCCAGCCCCATGCCCTCCGCCCGCGACAGGGTCTGGGCCAGCACCTGCTCACCGCCCCACGCCACGCCGCAAAACAGGGGCGGGGCCGGCCTCCGCAATCCGATCAACCAATAGCCCCCATCAACGGCTGGCCCCAGCACCAAGGGCTGCCGCTCGAGGGCTGCAAAGGCCCCGACTAGGTCAGCCGGAGCCAGCTGGGGTAGATCGCTGCCCACGAGCACCACCTGTTGGTGCCCTGTGGCAAAGGCACGGCCAAATTGTCGCTGCAGCCTGACCCCCAGGCAGCCCTGGCCCTGCAGCACCACATCGCCAAGGCCAAGGCGCCTGGCCTCCCTGAGGGCGGCACGCGGCCCCACCCCCGCCATGGCCAGGCGCAGCGCGATCCCCTGCCGCTTGGCAGCCAGGGCCATCACCCCTAGCCCATGCTGCAGCAGACGCTGCTGAACCCTGGCAGCTCGCTGGGGCCCAAGGCCGGCGGCCAACCGGCTCTTGCAACGCAGTGGCACCGGCCATCGGGCCATCAAGATCAAGAGCCGCCGCGGTTGCAAGGGCAGCACTCAATCCTGCCGAGGCAGTTCAGCCGGTCGTAGTTGCAGCTTGAGCCGACGCTCACCACGACGCACCTCAAGCTCGAGGCCGTCGCCCACCTTCGACTGGTCGACAGCCAACTGCACTTCGGAGGGATTGTCGACCCTGCGACCGCCCACGGTTTCGATCAGATCACAGCTTTTGAGCCCGCCTTTGGCAGCGGGGCTCCCCTCCACCACATCGACCACCACCACCCCGTTGACCAGGGGAAGACGGCACTCACTGGTGGTGGCGTTGATCTCACGGGCAAGCTGGGGAGTGAGGGCCTGGAGTCGCACGCCGATGTAGGGGTGGCTGGCGTAGCCCCTAGCCAGGATCTGGCCGGCGATCACCCGGGCCACATTGATGGGCACCGCGAAGCTCAGACCGGCGCCGGGGGCTTGGCGAATTGCAGTGTTGATCCCGATCACCTGGCCGCGGTCGTTGATCAGCGGGCCACCGCTGTTGCCTGGATTGACCGCCGCATCGGTTTGGATGTAGGGGACACGCTGGCCCTGGCCCACCGCATTGGTGCGCTGGATGGCGCTGATGATGCCGGCGGTCACAGTGTTGTCAAGGCCAAGGGGGTTGCCGATCGCAATCGCCCACTCACCTGGGCGCACCTTGCCCGAATCGCCCAGGGGAGCCACCGGCAAACGGGTGGCCACCACCTTGACCACCGCCACATCGGTGAGCGGATCGCTTCCAAGAACCTTGCCACTGAAAATCCGACCATCTGGCAAGGTCACACTCACCTCAGTGGTGCCTTCGACCACGTGGGCATTCGTGAGGATCACTCCATCAGAGCGGGTGATAAAGCCAGATCCCTGACCCTGTTGCTGCTGGATCGACGGCCCGCCGCCAAACAGACCTCCCAGCGGATTCACCATGCGCTTGGTCGTGTCGATGCGCACCACCGCCGGCCCCACCTTGGCCACCGCATCCACGATCACGTTGCTGCCGGGCTGCAGGGGAGTGGAGGTGGTGGCATCACTAATCCGAGCCACCTCCTGGGAGGGCCCTGGGCCCGGCCAGCTGGGCAGGCGACCGTTACAAGCGCTGATGGCCACCGCCATCAGGGCACCGAGGCCAACCCCACAACAGCGGCGCAGGTGCACAGGGGGGATGGCCATAGCGAGTCTCCTGGGCCAGGTCTGAAGGCGCTTCATTAAAGACGGACCAACGGGGCTTCTCTGCGTATATTCGGCTTTGGCGAAGGTGGTCGGTGGTGCAGCAGGGAGATCAGCTGTGGCACCAGGTCCAAGAGGAACTCCAGGCCAACCTCAGCAAACCGACCTTTGAGACCTGGATCCGCCCGGCCCGCTGCTGTGGATTCAGCAACAACCAACTGCACCTGGAGGCCCCCAACAGCTTTGCCTGCGGCTGGCTGCGCAAGAACTACCTGAGCACCATCGCCGGGGTGGCCAGCGCGATCGCCGGCCACAAAATCGAGGTCACGGTGTTGGCTGCCGAGGAGGAGGGCACCTCCGCGGTAGGGAGCTCGACTGGCACAACGGCGGGCCTCCCAGCGGGGACATCCACCGGATCGGCAACGCTCAACGGCACCGGTGAGTCGGCAGCGGTTGGCTCAGCTCGCCAGGCCAGCCACCGTGACCGAAGCGAAGCGCGAGCCTCGGGCGGTACCCCCAGTCGCCTCAACCCGGCACTCAACCCCCGCTACGTGTTTAACCGTTTCGTGGTGGGCCCAAACAGCCGCATGGCCCACGCCGCAGCCCTCGCGGTGGCCGAAGCACCCGGGCGTGAGTTCAACCCACTGTTTCTCTGTGGCGGTGTGGGACTGGGCAAGACCCACCTGATGCAGGCCATCGGCCATTACCGACTCGAAATCGACCCTGGGGCAAAAGTCTTCTATGTCTCGACCGAAACATTCACCAACGACCTGATCCAGGCGATCCGCAAGGATGGAATGCAGGCCTTCCGCGACCGCTACCGCGCCGCCGATCTAATCCTGGTCGATGACATCCAATTTATTGAGGGCAAGGAATACACCCAGGAGGAGTTCTTCCACACCTTTAATGCGCTACATGAAGCCGGCCGTCAGGTCGTCATCGCCTCAGACCGACCCCCCAGCCAGATACCAAGGCTGCAAGAACGACTGATCTCCCGCTTCTCGATGGGCCTGATTGCCGACATTCAAGCCCCCGATCTGGAAACCAGGATGGCAATCCTGCACAAGAAAGCTGAACAGGAACAAATGAGCCTGCCAAGGGAACTGATCCAGTTCATCGCCGGTCGATTCACCTCCAACATTCGCGAACTCGAAGGAGCACTCACCCGCGCCGTGGCCTTTGCATCGATCACCGGACTACCAATGACCGTTGAATCGGTTGCCCCGATGCTGGATCCAGGCGGTGCTGATGTAGCGGTCACTCCCCAGCAGGTCCTCGACAAGGTCTCCGAGGTGTTTGGAGTGGGCAGCGACGAAATGCGGAGCGCCAGTCGCAAACGCAATGTGAGCCAAGCGCGGCAGGTTGGCATGTACCTGATGCGCCAGAGCACCAACCTTTCGCTGCCGCGTATCGGTGAGGCCTTCGGCGGAAAAGACCACTCCACCGTGATGTATGCGGTGGAACAAGTCGATAAAAAACTAAGTATTGATCCTACCCTCTCTCGCCAAGTGCAACAGGTACGTGATCTGCTTCAAATTGATTCCCGCAAACGCAAATAGAAAGAAACAGCCAAACTGAAGTCAGACCATGCGACTTCAGTGGATGCGACATCAGTGGATGCGACTTCAGCCCAGCGGTTGGGCTGGATCAAGACCCTCAAGCTCCCCAGCAAAAACCCGACTAGCCATAATATCTTCAGCCTCGATCGTCATCAGATCGAGCTTGGTCAGGGGGCTCCCCATGCGAGCAAACAGCCTGCCAGCCTGACGCATCCGAGCTCGATCAATCGCATTACGAATCGAACGCGCGTTGGCAAAGAAGGGAAGCTGCATCCGCCTCTTGATGTAATCGCGAAAGGCAGCTGTGGCCTCGTCACTAAATCGATAGTGTTCATCGGCGAGGATAAGGCGCGCAATCGTTAGCAGCTCATCGCTACTGTAATCTGGAAAGTCGATATGATTAGCAACACGGGACGAGAGGCCCGGGTTTGACTGGTAGAAGACATCCATGCGATCTTTATAACCAGCAAAGATAACGACAAGGTCGTCTCGATTGCTCTCCATCACCTGGAGAAGAATTTCAATAGCCTCAGCACCATAATCACGTTCATTCTCAGGTCGATAAAGATAATAAGCTTCATCGATGAATAAGACGCCACCAATCGCCTTTTTAAGCATCTCACGCGTTTTGGGTGCCGTATGGCCGATGTACTGCCCAACCAAATCATCGCGAGTTGCGGTGACTACGTGGCCCTTGCGCACATAACCAAGCCCGTGGAGGATCTTGCTCATGCGCGCCGCCACGGTGGTCTTACCGGTGCCCGGTCTCCCCGTGAATGACATGTGCAAACTCGGGGGGGTGGTGGAAAGACCAACCTGCTGACGGGCCCGATCCACCACAAGCAAGGCAGCAATCTCACGGATGCGAGCCTTGACCGGCTTCAGCCCGACCAGCTCCCGATCCAACTGATCCAGCATGGCCTGAATTCCGGCCCCCTCGTAGGCCTCCTGCAGGTTGATTTCAGTCTCGGTGGTGACGGTAAAGACCACCGGATCAACGCCCTCAGCAGCGGGGGCCATTAGGGATCCAGGAGGGCGTCGATGGCAGCCGCAAACGCCTGCTCCGCTGGTCCCACAGGAACGTCGTCGACTTCTGGACGCACGGTCAGATTGACATAGGTGCGACCAAAACTAATGTCGGCAAAGCGCTGCTCAGTTTCTGAGAGGGCATTGAGACGTTCAAGGAACTCGCGGGTAGCTTGATAATCGTCAAATTCAAGGCGACGCTCCAGGCGTTCTGCCTGGTCAGGTTTAGGCCGCGGGGTCCAGGGCTGATTCATAGCAAGAATTTAATCGAGCCCCTGGGCACCCAAGCAGTCAGTGCGAGCGGTGACCAGGCGACTCGCCCAAGCGGCGGCGTAAGCCTTGTTGGCCCGCTGCTCATCGGGTGCCTGGGTGGTGAGGGAGTAGGGCATCGTGCCAGCGATGGCGGCGTTCGTCACACAAAACATTGATTTCTGAAAACTGGAGCAAATCTTGACCCGTACATCCCCTTCGCCACGGCCGCAGTCGCGATACCACGCATGCAAAGGCTCTGGCAGATGGCGAAACATGTCCTGCATCAGCAAGCTAGGAGGAATGCCAGCACCCATGCTGGGCAATGGGTCGGCAAAGAGAGCGCCATAGGTGAAACGAGCCTGATCAGGTGAAATCTGCTGGGCTTGAGCATTGAAGCTAACGGTCCCAAGGAAAGGCATTCCACGCAGGAACACTGCTTCCACATAGGGAACAGCCACGTCAGCTAAAAAAGTGAGTCCGGCATCGGGTGGCAAGACCCAGTAATGCTCACCAGCCACCATCACGCCATAGGTGATCGGGTTACCGGCGGCATTCACAAGACCCACTTTGATGAACTCAACAACGTCCACGATGGATTGAACCTCACCACTGCGCTCAGCATTGGCCAGATCTATGAACAGATCACTCATGACCCGCCAAAACTGGCCTAAGGCATGGGTCGTGGCAGCCGAACGAATCAATTCAGGTAGAAAATCGCGAAAAATGGGATCCAACAGGGCCAGCAGAGGGTCTCGCGCACGCTTGCGGGCAATGATCGCCTCACAGGATGCACTGAAAGTGTCAGAGTCAAGGTAAGCATCAAGGCCTCCCGTGCCATGCCAAAACATAGCCTTCTGACAATACTCAGCGTATTCAAAATTAAGCCGATCATGGATCAAATGACGCCATATTTTTGCTGGGCTTAGATCACCATCGAGAAATTTAAAAACTGGAAAAGGATTAAGGAATTGCTGCTCAGCCTGATAGATCAAATTGATGCTGTAGGCATCCAGGACCTCGCCGTAGCTTTCGAGCACCCCAACCACTTCCAGCAAGTGGTTGGCACCCTCAGCCAAAAGGGTTTCACCGGCCAAAAGACGGCGCTCGAGCTCCTCAGCGGTGGGCATGCCACCGCCAAAGACAAGATCAGCTGAAATGACAGGCATTAGCCCACACCCCCAAGTCCAGAAGCAAGGGCGGTGGTGGTGGCCTCACTGAAGTGTCCAAGTACCACAGGCACCAACCCCAAAACCACCACAGCCACACTCAGGGCCAAAGCGGGAAAGGTTTCGCGTGGAGCCACAGCAGCAAGCCGAATGTCGAGACGTGCATCGGCCACGGGATCACTGGGCGGGGTAATGGCCAACCGCCCAAAAAAGGCACGGTTAACGAGCAGGAGAAAGTAAACGGCTGTTAAACCGGAGGCCACCATGCTGATCAGGGTGGCCACTGGGAAAGCAACGATACTGCCGCGGAAAACCAAGAATTCTGAGATAAACCCAGCCATCCCAGGCATGCCAGCACTCGCCATCACACCCACAATCATCAGCGAACCCGTAAGCGGGAGCCCCCGCTCAGGGTTAAGCAAACCACGCAGCACATCTAGGTCGCGGGTTCCAGTCTTTCGATAGACAGTACCTACAAGCAGAAAGAGCAACGCCGAGATCAAACCATGGCTAACCATCTGAAAAACAGCACCGAGCATGCTCACCGGCGTGGCAGCTGCAGCTGCGAGCAAGATATAGCCCATGTGGCCAACCGAGCTATAGGCGACCATGCGCTTCATATCGCGCTGGGCGATTGCAGCAAGGGAGCCATAGACGACTGAAATCGCAGCCCAAATGGCAAGCCACGGAGCGATCAATGCCCAAGCATCTGGAAATAAGCCAAGGCCAAAACGCAACAGTCCATAGGTGCCCAGTTTCAGCAATACCCCAGCCAGTAAAACCGAGACAGGGGTTGAGGCCTGAGTGTGGGCATCTGGCAACCAGGTGTGAAAAGGAACCAAAGGAATCTTGATGCCAAAGCCGATCAAAAGAGCAACCAACAGCACCAGCTGACTACCCATTGCCAGACGCTCACCATCGAGGGGCGTGAGGCTGAAATCAACAGAGCCGGTGAGCAGGGCCAGGCCAAGAAAAGCTCCTAGAATTAAAACTCCAGAAACGGCTGTGAAGATAAGGAATTTAGTGGCTGCGTAGGCTCGCTCGGAACCACCCCAGACAGAAATCAACAGCCAAAGTGGAATCAGCTCAAGCTCATAGAAAAGAAAAAATAAGAGAAGATTTTGTGCCAAAAAGGCACCATTTACAGCGCCACTGATCAACAGCAACATTGCAAAATAGATGCGTGGCCGCTTGTCAATATCCCGTGTAATCACCGCCGATACGAGGGTGAGGGCTGCATTGATCAGCACCAAGGGAAGGGAGAGCCCATCGACTCCGAGACTATAATTAAGGCCAATATTAGGAACCCAATTGTGCAGCTCCTGCAGCTGCATTCCCGGCATGGCAGGATCGAAAAGACCAGCCATGACCAAACTCAGAATCAGCTGAAAGACCAGCACCACAATGGTGACGTTCCGCATCCGCAGGGGTGGGGGGGAACCCGGCCACAACAGCAGAACAAAACTGCCAACAATCGGCACCATCACCAGGAGAGTAAGCAGGGGCATCAGCTGATACCCGCCTGGCCAAGCCAGCTCAGACCCGAAAGAAGAAGCACAATGGCAGCAATAACCGTCAAGACGTAGGTTTGGAGTTGGCCACTGACACTGAGCTTAAGATTTTCAGCGCTATCAATTGAAAGGCGACCGAGCCCATTGACAACACCGTTAACAACGATCTGGTCAAACCAATCAGTAGCTCTAGCCAGACCAGCCACAAACGCCACAATCGTTGCCCGATAGATTCGTTCGGTATAGAAGTCTGCAGCCAAAAGATCCTGAATAGCCCGCAGTGGCTTAAGCCGCGAACGAGACCAGAACTGGTCGAGGGGCAGCATCGTGCCAATCACAACACCAGTAGCTCCACTACCGACCAGCAGGAGACCCACAATCCATGAAAAGTCGGCAATCCCAGGGACCGGATCAATTCTCTGCATCAGTAGGGGGGTCAGCAGCACCAGGACGGTCAGGCTGACCATCGGTAACGCCATCAACCAATTGACTTCAGGCGCACGACGGGTTTTTGGATGGGGAGCACCCAGAAAAATTGAACGAAATACCCGTGTGAGGTTGACAGCCGTCAGAAGATTGGTAATCAAAAACACCGCTGCAAACAAAGGGCTGACTGGAGCCAGACTTTGTACCAGCAACCCAAAAGACCAGAAACAGCCGAGGGGCAGTAGTCCCACCAGTCCTGCAGCTGCAACCAAATAGGCAGTGGTGGTGGCGGGCATGCGGGAGCCAAGGCCACTGAGCTCGGTAAGATCCTGACAATTGGTGGTGGCAATCACACTGCCAACGCTCATGAACAACAGGGCCTTGGCGAGCCCGTGAGCCAGAAGCAACAACAGGGCCAAAGACGGCCGTTCAAGGGCAATCGCAATGAACACCAACCCTAAGTAGGAGGTGGTGGAATAGGAGAACGCACGTTTAAGGTCAACCTGAGCCAGAGCGACCAAGCCTCCAGCCACTGCACTAATCGCACCCACCACCAAAAGCACGGTGTTAACCACGGGTGAAAAGCGAAGTAGCGGCATCACCTTCAGCAGCACCAAAGCACCTGCAGTGACGACCACCGAATTGCGAAGAATGGATGCCGGATTAGGGCCCTCCATGGCCTCATCAAGCCAGAGGTGCATCGGGAACTGGGCACACTTTCCCATTGGACCCGCAATCAAGCCAAGCCCGAGCAAGGTGGCGCCCAATGAGCTGAGCCGTCCATCGGCATGGGCCTCGGCCGACCAGCGATACAAATCGCTGAATTCCATCGAACCAGCCCAAGCCGAGAGTGCAACCACTCCCATCAACAGCAAGAGATCGCCGACCCGCTTGGTGAGAAAAGCATCGCGGGCTGCAGTGACCACGAGGGGCTGGGCATACCAAAAGCCAACCAGCAGGTAGGTCGAAAGCGTGAGCATTTCCAGCAAGAAGTAGCTCATCAGCAAATTGCTGCTGAGTACGACCCCCGCGAGAGCCCCTTCAAAAAAACCAACCAGCGCATAGAAACGCGCCAACGACCACTCCTTATCCAAGTAACCGAGGGCAAATACCTGGGCCACCAAGCTCAAGAAGGTAACCAGCTCAACTGCAGCCAGGTTGGTGAGGGAGAGGTCGAAACCAATCCTGAGCTGCAGATCGGCAACCTCAAACCAAGGGAAAGAGATGTGCTGGGGTCCCCCCTGCTGAACGAGACGCATGATCCAGCTGCCGTGCAACACGGCGAGGAGGGTCACAAGCAGATTGAGGTAAGCCGCAGGCCGGGGTCCATTGCGCTTGATCCAGCCCGAAGCCCAGGGCAACGACAGCACCATGCCGCTGAACCCGTACAGGGGAATCAGCCAGACCAGCTGGATCGGCAGGGGGAGGGAATCAGACAAGGGGGGTGAGGGGTGTCGTCGGTCAGCTCAAAACAGAGCTGCACGCTCCTGCCGGCGCTAAAAATCGAGGGGCAAGGGCAAAGGAAGTGCGCCTAAAAGGTGGCACGTTGATCACGGACCCTGTGGTGGACACCAAGAGTGGCGAGCCACTGGGCTAGATCCTCGCCATGAAGTTGTTCTTCACTCCAGAGTTGGCGGAAGAATGCCTCATTGGCGGAATCACCGATCAGCACACAGAAACGAAAGGCTTCGGCGTAATGCTTGATCAAACTATCTTCTAGTAAGGCATTTTGACGCAGCAACCCAACGAGATCGGGAGCGTGAGCTACAGGCCTGAGTTGGGAGGCGGCCGGAGCCACCCCCAGTTGCAACATGCGGTTGATGATGGTCTCGGCGTGCTGCATCTCCTCGACAGTGTCCTGGCGAAACCGCGTGGCAGCAGTTTGATCGCCCCAGAGCTCCACTAGGGAGCTCTGGGTCATGTACTGCTGTACCGCTGAGAATTCGAGGCTCAAAGCGCGACCGAGATACCCCAGGACGCGCGGATGAACGGCGCCCATGGGAATCAGAGACGACGGGTGGCTGCGGTGGCGATCAGAGCTGGCTCAACCTCACCATGGGGACGGGCGATAATGTGCGCTGCGACAAGTCCATCACCCACGCGCTCACAGGCATCAGCGCCGGCGCGCACGGCGGCATTCACCGCGCCAGTTTCGCCACGGACCATCACGGTCACATAGCCGCCACCCACAAATTCACGGGCGATCAACGTAACTTCAGCAGCCTTGGTCATGGCGTCGGCCGCTTCGATCGCGGGCACAAGGCCACGGGTTTCAATCATGCCGAGGGCGATGCCCTGAACGGAAGGAGCCATGGCGTTGCTGCTGGGGGAGGAAGGGGGACGATTGATGCCAGCGCCGCCGCCGGCACCGGACTTGGTGCCGGCGCTAGCGGAAGCACTTGAGCGGCGGGTTGTTGTGGCGGCCCGGCGAGGAGACACCTTGGCTGCCGATGACCTCGGCTTGGCTGCGGAAGCGGCCAACGGGGTTGCCGCTGAAGGCAACGCCGGTGCGGATCCCCCTGCCGCCGCCGCGGCAGGGGGATTGATCGCAGGCGCCGAGGTGGCAGCACTGCTGGAGCCTGAATTGGCGGCCGCCCCCGGTGCTGGAGCCGTTGCCGTCACCACCTTGGAGGGGGTAGGGGCATCAGCTCCAGCTGGGGTTGAAGGTGGGGTCGGCGTGGCCATGGCTCAGGAGGTGAGGGGCTAGTGGGAAAGCAAGTTGCTGGCGCAGAACGGCTGCAGCCAAGACGACCTAGCCATCGGGCTCCCAAAAATCAATGATGCCGCTGATGGTGAGATCGGTGTAGGTATCGGGTTTACCACAGGCAAAGCGAGCCGCTGAGCCACTGGACGTAAACACCCAGTTGCCGGGTGAAGCGCCTACGGGATCCACCGCCACGCTGAGCTTGCCCTTGATGGTGCGCAAAATCCGCAGGTTCCAGTGATCCAAACCGGAAACACGCTGGGTACAGACGAGTGAACCTGTCACCTGCATGATCTCCATCAGCTCCGTGCCCCCGGGGGAGAAGCCTTACCGGTCTCCGGATCCCAGTGATCAATGATGCCAACGATCGTCAAATCGCTTGGGTACGACTTGCTACCAGCGGCTTCGCGGGCAGCGGAGCTGCCAACGCAGATCACCCAGTCACCAGGAACACAACCGACTGCATCAACAGCAACCTTTTGGGTGCTGCCATCGAGCACGACCTGCAGATGCTTGTGCTCAAAGTCTCGAATGCGGTTGGTGGACACCAGTGGCTTGACCACTTTGCAAATCAACATCTCAGTGCCCTCCCCCGCCTGCGAATGTGATGGTAGAACCAACGGCCTCAGCCGGAGTGTGCCGACCCTGGTCGCGCACGGTGAGCAAGGCATGCAACAACCCCTGCTCGAAGAGGTCGCGGTAGCGACTTTCAATTGCCGTTTGGACGCGTTGACAGCTGCGAATCGCCCGTTCTCTCGCTCCGGGGACTTGGCCGTTGTAGTCAAAGCGGACCACCACAGGTACAGGGAGTCCACGGGAAACATTGTGACCTTTAAAGATCTTCACGCCAACATCGAGATCAGCAGCACCCTCCTCAACGGTGTCCATGTAGGCGAAGTAAGTCAGATTGCGCAGATGAATCTCCTTGAAACCGATGCCCACACCGATAAAGCGTTCAGCGTGGCCAGCATCGACGTAAGCTCCGCCATGATTCTGGCGCACGTAATCGATCTGGGAGAGGTTGTGCTCAAGCAATCGGGCCACGAGGCGCACCATGCCGGGATCGGGAGTGCTGGCTGCAGCATCGAGCACCAGAGACTCAATCCGAAGCCGGGCCTGCTCAGGTGAAAGCGAACGCGTTGTCTCATAGACCTGGGTTGCGTCGAGCCAACGATCAAGGTTGGTGCTGCCATCAAGACCCGGAACGTGGACCCGGATCGCATCGGTATCGGTGTCGATTCCCATCAACAACAGGTCAACCGAGGCGCCACAACAGAAGCTGTTTTCAACGGCCTGTTGGAAATCCTTCAGTCGTGCCAAACCGCAGGAGGCGGCAATCCCGTCGTTGCTGGCGTGGGCGGCGCAACCCTGATGGGCGGGATCCTTTGAACTGAAGTGATAAAGGACCACCTTCAAGTAGCGAGTGTCCTCGTGGGAAGGATTGGGCTGGCCTTCCCGATAGCGACGGTGCTCGGTCTTAACCCATCGGTTGACCGTATTTTCAACATCGAACAGGGCACCGGCGTGGGAGCGACGCCGCACCGAGCTAAAGGGGAGCCGCAGGGCGTAGGCAATGGCATGGGCCAAGCGACCGTCGGCACAGGGCGTGACATCGAGCAGATGAAAGCCACAGGAGAGCAGAAAAGCGTTGAAGGATTCAGCAGCAGGGCTGCCGGGCTTGCCGGCAAGCGGGTCAAGGTCAAAGAAAGCCCGGCTGACATGCTCGTAGGTCTCAAACACGCACCAAGCAAACAGCGTGCGCATGTCGAGCTGACTCACCCAGGCCTTTTCAAGGATGGGCAATGGCAGGTCAAAGCCGAGTTCAGTGGTGGCCAGGCGCTGGGCCTGATCGATGAAATCGTCTTCATGCTGGAGGGCCGACAGACGCTTGAGCACCGGCACGATGCTGTCAAAGGCCTGCTTGACCTGACGGTCGTAGGCCTCCAACAGGCTATTGGCAGCCAAATCCGTGAGGGGATGATGGCTTGGTCCGACACCCAGGTTCTGGGCTACTGGCCGACGGGGGCCCGAAGGACGGATGGGACCAGTGTTAGCCCTGGGGCCAACACGCTGGCGCTGGGCCGGAGAAACCTGGTCCGCAGCTTCGGCTGAGACATCCGCATCCGCCAAGAGGCTGCGTCGGCGAGGAGCCGTCGGAGCCTGGGGACGAGGGGTAGAAGCCAGACGACGGCGAGGCATGGGGGCTATCAACCGCGAGCGCCGCCAGACACCGTGATCAAGGATCCGGAGAGGGTGTTACCACTGGACCCCGTAACGCGGCTCACGGGCGCAGGGAGCTCATCGTTGCGCTTGGGCTGGTTAGCGGCCATGGCCGACATCACAGGAGCAGGCCCAGTTCGGGTGGGATTGCGCCGGCGGGCCGACACACCTTCGGTGCCAGTCACCCGCTCTCCTCGATCCCAGTCGTCGCCGGTGATCTTGAGACCCGCAGAGATGCCTTCACCTGTGACCCGAGAGACAGGGCGGCCATCGTCTGCTGCCACAGGGGATGCCATGGCGGGCGAAACTCCAATGGGGCCGCGTGAGAGTTGTGCCCCACGACGGTCAAAACGGAATTGCTCAGTGCCGGTGACCATGTCACCGGCCAAGTCAAAAGGGCCGGTAATCCTGCTCCCTTGCTCGTAACTGGTACCGGTGACAGCGCCTGCCCGCTCACGGGTGGTGTGGGCGGCACGGGCAGGAGATTGGACGCTGAACTGCTGCCAGGGCTTAACCCCGTCCAACGGCTGGGGGAAGTCTGAATCTTGAACGGCAGCAGCACCACAGACCTCAGTCAACTGATCGTTTCCCACATACGGGGTTCCGCTGATGGGTTCACAGGCGCCACGACCAGCACCGGTCATCACACCTCCAATACCAGGCTGAATTCCACTCATGCAGCTCGCACCGCGCATGGGGGTGCGCTGGCGAATCTCGCCAACAGCCCGCGAGGAGCAGAAATCACCAGCCTGCTCAAGGCCCGCGTAGGGCGTGCCTGTCACAACCTTGCAGGTACCGGGCTCATCCCCGGTCACACGCTCAGACCGTCCGGTCCGGGTACCACTGACCACCTGGGAACGGTTGGTGACACTGAAGCCAACCTTGGGGGCCTCAGGGACAGGCTGTGAACCACAAAACTCTTGATACTGCTGGCTACCGATGTACTCATCGCCAGTGACGCGTCGGCAACTGCCGGGCTCATCACCGGTGACATGTTGGCTGCGCCCGACGTGGGTGCCAGTGATTCCGGTGCCTCGAAGGGTATGCAGGGTGGCCACCTTGGCGGGGGCGCGGCCAAAATCCTGACCCTGATCGGCCACGTATTGGGTACCGGTGAGCTGCTTGCCCGAGCCGGGCTCATTACCAGTCACCTTGTCAGAACGACCCACCATCACGCCCGAGACAGCCTGGCCTCCAACGGTTTGGGAGCGACCGACCTTGCGCGGAGTTGGCGCTGTACCACCGCAGTAGGCAGCCGACTGATTTGCGGAGACGTATTCAGTGCCGGTGACATTTTTGCACGTACCGGGTTCATCACCAGTGACCTTTTCGGAGCGGCCGACCTCATTGCCGGTCACCCGGTTGCCATGGCTGGTGGCCGTGACCCGAACCTTGGCAGGCTGGGTAGAAGCGGGTGGGCTACTGCAAAAAGCCTGGAACACTTCAGCTCCCATGTATTCAGTCCCGGTGATGGCGCGACAGGTCGCGGCTTCATTGCCAGTGGTCTTGATTGAACGGTTGGCCTGGGTGCCGGTGACCACCTGACCACCAGATGTTTCGCTCACACCCACCTTCCAGTGGGCCTCAGCAGCGGCAGCCTGCTTTGCACCGTGACGGTTGGGACCCGATGGCCGCGTACCGCCGCTGCGGCTACTTCCCGCACTGCCAACCTTGGCCTTCAAGTCGCGAACCTTGCGCGAAAGATCTCGGGCGCTCAGATCGGGGTTGCTCTGACGCGAAACCGAGGCAGCTGATGTGCTGCGGGGAGCGTTGGCCGACTTGCCGCGCTTCGAAAGGGCTTCGCGCCGGGCAAGGGCAAGGGCGCGGCTGGGATCGAGCTGGGAGGTGCGCTTGGCGTTGGCGCGGCGATCGGTTGCGCCAGCACTTCGGGCGGCCAAACCACTGGTCGACAAAGAGGTGAGTTCGGTGCGACCAGAGGAGGCCAAAGGCATGGGGTCTTTGCACTGACAGGGCTTGCTTGCCGGGGGCTGGACAATGGCAGCCGCCTGGGTGCTGGCACGCACCACATCGGTCCGATTCCGATCCTTGGATGTGTCGGCACGCTTGCCCCGCCTCGCAAGAGCTTCGCGACGCGCCAACACAAGGTCCCGGCTTGGATTGGCAATGGGGCGCGCAAGCGTGCGCTGGGATGAACCTGCAGGGGGCACTTGCAGGCTGCGGGCTCCGCGACTGGACGAAGCAGCCCTGCCAGAGACCGGCGCTGAAACCTTCGCCGGCACAGCAGCGCCAGGAGCTGGGCTCGCCGCTGGTGGTTCGGCGGCATGGGTCCGAGTCGGACGGGCATCCTCAAGCGAGCGCACTCGGCTCGGACCTGAGGTGTACCGACCGGCAGCTTTCTTGCCACCGTTGGTGAGCGCCCTACGGCGCTCAAGAGCTGCTTCCCGGCTGGATGTGCTGGCCATGTCCGCCCGTCAAGTGAAACGTTTAAAAGGGGGCAGAGCCCATGGGTGTAAAAACCCAATGAGCAGCTGCAAAAGATCCGCCCGCTTCGCGTGCACAAGTGCACGGGCAGGTCAGGCGGAATGACGTGGTCCTGGGAAACCAGGACCAACCAGAAGGGCTGAAATCAGCGGCCTTCAAACACCACGAAGCAGGAACCCTGGCTCTGGGTATAAGCGTCGTAGCCAACCAGACGCACGTGATGGTCGGGATAGGCACGGTGGCAAGCCTCGAGCTCGCTCACGATCACACCGAGATCCTTCTCACCGAAGAACGGGAGCTTCCAATAGGACCAGTAGGTCGACATGGAACGGCTGGGGTGGACGTGCTCGACCAGGGGGCTCCAACCCTGGGCAATGATGTAAGCAATCTGGTCATAGATCTCGTCCTGGGTCATCGGCGGGAGGAAGCCGAATGTCTCCAGGGTGGCGACTGTTTGATAGTCACCCACGGTGCTCTTGAAGGGCATGGGGATCCTTAAGGTGAAGGTTGAATGGGCGTCTGTGAGACCGCAACGAGGGCCGGTGGCAGGTGGGTGGTCAAAGACCAGCCCACCCTGCTATCGACTCAAGATCAGTTGACGTCGAGCTTGTCGACGGTGTCGAACTCGAACTTGATCTCCTTCCAAGTTTCGAGGGCGATTGCCAGCTCGGGGCTGTGCTTAGCAGCTTCGAGGAGGATGTCGCGCCCTTCTTTCTCAATCTCGCGACCGGCATTGCGGGCCTTGACGCAAGCCTCAAGAGCGACGCGGTTGGCGGCTGCACCAGCGGCGGAGCCCCAGGGGTGACCGTGGGTACCACCACCAAACTGGAGCACAGAATCGTCGCCGAAGATGCTCACCAGGGCAGGCATGTGCCAGACGTGGATACCACCGGAGGCGACGGCGAAGACGCCAGGCATGGAGCCCCAGTCTTGATCGAAGAAGTTACCGCGGCTGCGATCTTCAGGAACGAAAGATTCGCGGAGCTGGTCGATGTAGCCGAGGGTGGTCTGACGATCACCTTCGAGCTTGCCAACCACAGTGCCGGTGTGGAGTTGGTCACCACCGGAGAGGCGCAGGCACTTAGCCAACACACGGAAGTGGATACCGTGCTTGGGATGGCGGTCAATCACCGCGTGCATGGCACGGTGAATGTGGAGCAGCATGCCGTTCTTACGGCACCACTTCGACAGACCAGTGTTGGCGGTGAAGCCACCGGTGATGTAGTCGTGCATGATAATGGGCTGGCCCAGTTCCTTGGCGAACTCGGCACGCTCATACCTCTCTTCAGGAGTGTTGGCGGTGCAATTGAGGTAGTGACCTTTGCGCTCGCCGGTCTCTTCTTCAGCCAGTTTGACGGCTTCGGCCACGAACTCGAAACGGTTCTGCCAGCGCTGGAAAGGCTGGGAGTTGATGTTTTCGTCGTCCTTGGTGAAGTCGAGACCGCCGCGAAGGCACTCATACACGACCCGTCCGTAGTTTTTACCGCTCAAACCGAGCTTCGGCTTGATGGTGCAACCCAAAAGGGGACGGCCGTACTTGTTCATCCGGTCGCGTTCGACGTGGATGCCGTTCGGTGGGCCGGGGCAGGTCTTGATGAAGGCCATCGGGAAGCGGATGTCTTCCAGGCGCAGGTGGCGCAGCGCCTTGAAGCCAAACACGTTGCCGACCAATGAGGTCAACACGTTGGTGATGGAGCCTTCCTCGAAGAGGTCGAGCGGGTAGGCGATGAAGGCATAGAAGGCCTCCTTGTCGCCAGGGACGTCTTCGATGCGGTAGCAACGGCCTTTGTAGAAATCGAGATCGGTGAGGAGCTCGGACCACACGGTGGACCAGGTGCCGGTTGAAGATTCAGCAGCCACAGCGGCAGCCACTTCTTCCTTGGGAACACCTTCTTGGCCGGTGCACTTAAAGCACGCCAGCAGGTCGGTGTCGAGGGGAATGTAGTCAGGAGTCCAATACGTGTCGCGGTACTCCTTGACCCCGGCGTCGTACTTCTTGCTCATGGAGTTTCTCCGGTTGGGTCGGGTGAGGGATAGAGAGGAATCAGCGGCTCAGGGGCCGTACCACTCAGTCCTTCGAGCCAACGAAGCCGGCGCTGCCAGCCAGAGCGGGCTCAACTTCGCGGTGGGGACGGGCGATGATGTGGGCAGCTACCAAGCCGTCGCCCACACGTTCGCATGCGTCGGCGCCAGCACGGACTGCAGCATTCACTGCACCGGTTTCGCCGCGCACCATGACGGTGACGTAGCCGCCGCCGACGAATTCGCGGGCAATCAGGCGCACTTCGGCAGCCTTGGTCATGGCGTCGGCCGCTTCGATCGCGGGAACCAGACCGCGGGTCTCGATCATGCCGAGGGCTATGCCCATGGTTTCGTTAGCCATTACCTGCTCCTGGAGGAGGGGGTGGAATGTTCGCTCGCAACCATGGTCCGGCAACAAACCCCCCGTCAAGCCATTGGGGCCATCGACGTCATCACTGTTTTGAAGCCGATTGATAAGGCTGACTCATCAGTGCATCACAAATCGTTAGGTAATGCTTGCCGATGCAGTGATGCCAAGGCTTTTTGTTGTCGCATTTGCTGCAGATGCGATCAGAGTGGCTGGGCATCAGAGACGTAGCCAACGCCGCCGAAATAGCTGAGTAGCGGCTGGAGGGCGGCCCTGATCGCGTCGAGCACCGGTTCATCGCAAAACACGATCACATGGGCATTGGCCCCGAATCCGCTGAACTCCATGCCTTCAGAGACCGTGCCGCCGGGGCCCCGACCGGTGACGTGGCGCATGACCGAATATCCCGGTGCCCCAGCCCGGTTGAGGGCTTCACAGACCCGATCAAGTTCCCGTTCGCTAATAATCAGATCAAGACGTTTCATGGGCCTGGAGACGGAGGAACTGGTTCAAGGGCCTGGACAAATCACAGTGATCCGGCTCAAGTCACGGGAATCCAGCGCTGCACCAACACCATGTAAAGGGGGATTCCCACCACGATGTTGAACGGAAAGGTAATCCCAAGCGCGCTGGTGATGTACAAACTGGGGTTGGCTTCAGGCACCGTCATGCGCATGGCCGCCGGCACCGCGATGTAAGACGCACTGGCGCACAGCACCATGAACAGAAGAGCATCGCCCTGAGGCAGATGCAGCAGCAGGGCCACGGCAAAACCAACCAGGGCATGCACCAAGGGCGCCCCAATCGCAAAGCCGATTAAAAAGCCACCTGCGGCGCGGAGATCCTGGAGCCGCTGGGCCGCCACAATGCCCATGTCAAGCAGAAAAAAGCTGAGTGCCCCATAGAAGAGCTGCTCGGTGAAGGGCTCCATTTTGGTCAGGCCCGCTGGGTTGTAGGCCGCAACCAAATAGCCGATGACCAGCGACCCCACAAGCAGGAATACCGAGCTGTTGAGAAACGCCTCATGGAAAACGGACCCCAAGCCCAGCCCGCCTTCGCTCAGGCCCTGCCGTGCCCCTTGGCGGTGGGTGGAAAATCTCACCAGCAACAACCCCACAATGATTGCCGGGGATTCCATCAGGGCTAGGGCGGCCACCATGAAGCCGTCGAAGCTCACCCCCATCGTGACCAAGAAGGTTTCAGCCGTGATGAAGGTGACCGCACTAATCGAGCCGTAGGCCGCCGCGACAGCTGCGGCGTTGAAAGGGTCCAACCGGCGGCGCAGCACTGCAAAACTGCTGATCGGCACCACGAGCGACATGGTCACCGCGGCACCCATCGTGAGCAGCACCTGTCGATCGAGTCCACTGTGCTGCAGTTCCAACCCGCCTTTGAAGCCGATCGCCAACAGGAGATACAGCGAAAACAACTTGGGGAGTGGGGCTGGAATCTCCAGATCGGAGCGCACCAGCACCGCAATCAGGCCAAGGCCGAAAAACAAGACCGGTGGTGAGAGGAGATTTTGCAGCACCAACGAGGAGTCCATGGGCTGCGCGCGGGGTCTCGGGCGCCCAAACCTAGGTCCATTCCTTCGGTCAGGACCCGCTGAAGTAACCGCCCTACCAGTCTGCAAACAAACCAATCGTCTTTAAGGTTGCCGAAGGGCCGTCCCCCTGGATTCCAGGGAGTGGAATGTTCAACCCATTCGGTTCCTCACCACACCAAAATTCCACCCCCTTCGTACAACAACCTCAATCGGCCCACGATGCCGAGCACCTTCCCCCCTCGGCCGGTCCGCTTCGAGGTCATGGCAGAGCTTTGATCGGGGCAATGTCCGAAGATGGTGGCGCTGTTGACCCTCCTCATCGGCCTTGGATCAAACTTTGGCCTTGGATCAGACGTCGAGCCTGGGACCTGGCCTGAAGCACCCCTCTAATCCACCCCTGTTGATCATTGCCAGCGGCAACCCCCACAAGGTGGAGGAGATGAAGGCCATGCTGGCTGACATCGCGCTTGACGTGCGGCAACAGCCCAAGGGGCTGGAAATCGAAGAGACCGGGTCCTCCTACCTGGAGAACGCCAGGCTCAAGGCCGAGGCCGTGGCCCGGCTCACTGGAGCCTGGGCCCTCGCCGATGACTCTGGCCTCGAGGTCGATGCCTTGGCCGGGGCCCCGGGTCTGTTTTCAGCTCGTTACGCGCCCACAGACCACGAACGTATCCATCGGCTCCTGCGAGAACTCGGCCCCAGCCCTTACCGCAGTGCCAGCTTCAACAGCGCCATGGCCCTGGCCAATCCGGAGGGGATCACCGTGCTGGAGGCCGAGGGAATCTGCCGGGGCGAAATCCTGCGGTCACCCCGCGGCCATGGGGGCGGTTATGACCCGATCTTCTGGGTCAGAGAGGCGGGTTGCAGCTATGCCGAACTGGGGCCACACCAGCGCAGTCGCCTGGGCAGCCGCGGCAAAGCTGCTCGACGGTTGGCCGATCAACTCAAAAAGTTGTTGGGACTGACGAGTACCTAGTCGCGAGGGCGATGGGTGACGAACATCTAGCCGAGGGCGGTGCGGTTGAGCTGGTTGATGGCCCGCATCGCAGCGGCGGCGGCTTCCTCCACATCCCCTTCGCGGCCAGCGAGCGTGAGGCGGCCGAAGGCCCCCACGGCCTTGACGTCGACCACGGTGATGTTGGAAGCCTTCTCGGCCTCATTGGCGGCGATCAACACATAGCCCGCCGGTTCGGTTTCAAGAATGAACATGCTCATCCCCGCCTGGATCATTGATCCGCGTCTGTTCTGCCGGTTGATCAGGACCGCATGATCGGGCGTGATCGCCCGGATGATCTCGGTCCAGCTGACCTCGCAGCGGCTGCGACGTTCAACGCTGCTACCGATCGCCTCCAGTACCACATCGCCAGAGTGCAGCACATTGCTCTGGTCGCGGTGGTAGAGCGCCAACGAGCCGAAGGCCCGCTCCACGATCATCTGGCCCAGGCGCACCGTGCTGGCCTTGAGGGCGATGTCAGTAACCCGGTGCACGGCCATGCCGGGGGAGACCTCCAGCCATAGGCAGGCATCTCCGGGAATCGGCAGAAATCCTTGGGAAACCGTACCCATGTAGGCCGCGAGCTGCGGCTGAAGGGAATCGAGAAACACATAGGTGCGCAGCTCGATCGACTGGACGTGGCTCGATTGGCGGGCCAGGCGCGAGCCCTCGCTGTCCGTGGTGATCACACAGCTGGCACCCGAGCTACTACCGCCCACATCAGTGCCGGTGATCAGCGGACCCGAGGATGGCGCCGCTGCGCGGCGACCGCGTCGTGCCTGGTCTTCCGGTGGCAGGGAGCGGAAGGGCAACGGGCCTGCCGGGCAACGGGGACAAGACGAATGGGGCATGGCCCGTAGCCATGCACACCCATCAAGGTACTGATCGTACCGCGGCCATTCAGCGGCTCCTCGCGGTCCATGGGCCCAACCGGGCCGCTCCAGTGCTTGGAGGGCTTGCCCGCCCCGTAGGAGCCGGTACCGTCCGCCCAACATTCAGCGGGTTCAAGAATGGCTACCAAGCGCTCCGGCAGCCCCAGGGCCCAAGCTGAGCCCATGCCAACGACGCAGGCCTCGACCCTGCCCGAGGGTCTCGCCGGCGCCCTGCCCGAGGGCATGAAACCCGAGCAGGCCCTGGCCTTCATCGGGCTGGGCCTGATGCAAAAGCTGGCGGCCTCGGGCCAAGACCTCCCCTGGGTGTGGGGCGAAGCCGAAGACGGGGGTCAGGCTGATCTGGCCGCATTGCGCCAGAGGCTCGAGCTCACCCAGCTGGCCCTGCAAACCGGTGCACCGCTTTCAACCGCAGAGGTCACCCATCTGCTGGGGACCCGGCCCGGCACCGCCGTCGTGGAGCGAGGTGGGCTGAAGGCCCGGCGCATGAGCCGGAACGTCTGGAAACTCAGTCGCAACAGTGACGAGACTCCTGCCTCCAGTTTCTCTGATGGATTCAGGCGTCGTCTGTGATTCCCCACAGTCCCAGCCACAACATGTAACGGGACACACCAGCGGTGCTGGGACTCCATTAACCCAGGGTTGATATTGAGGCAGTGGCACCATGCCACCACCGATGACGGTCACAACGGCGCTCCATCCCGACCTGTTGAAGGAAAGCGGTCAACGGGAAGTTTTTTGCGGACTCACGTCCATCGTCTGGCTGCATCGACGCATGCCAGATGCCTTCTTTTTGGTGGTGGGCTCACGCACCTGTGCCCACCTGGTTCAAAGCGCCGCCGGCGTGATGATCTTTGCTGAGCCCCGCTTTGGCACCGCGATCCTCGGGGAACGGGACCTCGCCGGCCTGGCCGATGCCAACGAGGAACTCGACCGTCTCGTGGGGAATCTGCTGGAGCGGCGGCCCGAAATTCGCACCCTGTTCCTGGTGGGTTCTTGCCCCAGTGAGGTCATCAAGCTCGATCTGGCCAAAGCCGCAGAACGGCTCAACCGCCAGCACCGCGGTCAGGTGACGGTGCTCAACTACTCAGGCAGCGGCATCGAGACCACCTTCACCCAGGGCGAAGACGGCGCCCTGCTGGCGATGCTCCCGCTGATGCCCACCCCGGAACCGGGCCAAAACCACGACCAACTGTTGATCGTGGGCACACTCGCCGATGCGGTTGAGGATCGCCTGCGCACGCTGTTTGAGCGCATGGGAATCCCACGGGTGACCAGCTTGCCGCCGCGGCGCTCCACCGAACTCCCTCCAGTGGGACCAGGCACCCGCGTGCTGCTAGCCCAGCCATTTCTCAGTGGCACGGCCCGGGCCCTGGTCGACCGCGGTGCTGAATTGATCTCGGCGCCTTACCCCTTTGGGGTCGAAGGAAGCGCGGCCTGGATGGGAGCAGCTGCGGCAGCCTTCGGCATCGCCCCCGCTACGGTCAGCGCCGTGATCGACCCCCTGGTCGAACGGGGCCGACGGGCCATTGCGCCCCATCGTGAAACCCTTGCAGGCAAACGACTGTTTCTGCTTCCCGACTCCCAGCTCGAGATCCCGCTCGGCCGTTTTCTGGCCCGGGAATGTGGCATGGAGCTGGTGGAGGTGGGCACCCCTTACCTCGATCGCCAGCTGATGGCGCAAGAGCTGGAGCTGCTGCCAGCCGGCACCCAGATCAGTGAGGGGCAGCATGTGGAACGCCAACTCGAGCGAGTACGGGCTTCCAAGCCTGACCTGGTGGTGTGCGGCCTGGGCCTGGCCAATCCCCTCGAGGCCGAGGGGATTGCCACCAAGTGGTCGATC
Source organism: Cyanobium sp. NIES-981 (assembly GCA_945877595.1). Taxonomy (GTDB): domain Bacteria; phylum Cyanobacteriota; class Cyanobacteriia; order PCC-6307; family Cyanobiaceae; genus RGUW01. Next base: position 31,024 of record CAMDVN010000002.1, read on the forward strand.
GAACTGGTGTTCAGCCCAATCCATGGCTGCGACCAGGCCGGCGATCTCGCCGAATTATTTGCCCGCCCTCTCCGTCGCCGTCAACTGCTGACTTTCGCCTGATGGAACTCACCCTCTGGACCTATGAAGGCCCCCCCCACGTGGGAGCCATGCGCATTGCCGCCTCGATGGAGGGTGTGCACTACGTGCTGCACGCCCCCCAGGGCGATACCTATGCCGACCTGCTGTTCACGATGATCGAGCGGCGCGACAAGCGTCCACCCGTCACCTACACCACCTTCCAGGCCAGAGATCTTGGCGGTGATACCGCCGAACTGGTGAAGCGCTCGATCGCTGAGGCCGTGGAACGCTTTAAGCCCGAAGCGCTGCTGGTGGGTGAGAGCTGCACCGCCGAGCTGATCCAAGACCAGCCTGGGGCCCTGGCTGCCGGCATGGATCTCGGCGGAATTCCCATGGTGAGCCTCGATCTGCCGGCCTACAGCAAAAAGGAAAACTGGGGCGCAGCCGAAACCCTCTACCAACTGGTGCGAGTGCTGCTCAAGCCACAGATGCCAGCGCCGGGCACCGCAAAGCCCGATCCCCAGCGCTGGCGTCTCGAAGGGCGCCGACCTCGGGTCAACTTGCTCGGTCCGAGCCTGCTCGGTTTCCGCTGCCGCGATGACGTGCGGGAGGTCAAAAGCCTGCTGGAGGAGCATGGCATTGAGGTGGCGGTGGTCGCCCCGCTCGGTGCTCGCCCCGCCGATCTCATTCGCATCCCGGCGGCCGACGCCAATGTGTGCCTCTACCCCGAAGTAGCAGCAAGCCTCTGCAGCTGGCTGGAACGCAGCTTTGGCATGCCCACGGTCAAAACCGTGCCGATTGGCATTGGAGCCACCGCTGGATTTCTGGCCGAACTGGGCCAAGTTCTTGGCCTTGAGGGTCTTGATGCCACCCAGATAGCCCAAAAAGCCGAGCGCAGTTCCAGGCTGCCCTGGTACTCACGCTCAGTCGATTCCACCTACCTCACTGGCAAGCGGGTCTTCATCTTTGCCGATGCCACCCATGCGATTGCAGCAGCACGCATTGCCAGCCGCGAGCTGGGATTCAAGGTGGTGGGTCTGGGTACTTTTAGCCGCGAATTGGCCCGGGAGGTGCGCGCCGCCGCCACCGAACTCGGCCTCGAAGCCCTGATCACCGACGACTACCTCGCGGTCGAACAAGCCATGGCCGATGCCGCACCCGAACTGGTGCTGGGCACCCAGATGGAGCGCCACAGCGCCAAAAGGTTGGGGGTTCCCTGTGCGGTGATCAGTGCACCGCTGCATGTGCAAGACGTGCCCGCCAGCCACAGCCCCCAGATGGGCTGGGAGGGGGCCAACACGATCTTCGACAGCTGGGTGCACCCACTGATGATGGGACTGGAAGAGCACTTAATCGGCATGTTCCGCCACGATTTTGAATTCGTGGACGGCCACCTCAGCCACCTCGAAGGGGCCAGTGCTCCCACTCGATCGGCAGATGCCGAACCGAGCGCCCAAGCCTTGGCACCCCCGGTGGCCCAGCCCCAGGCTGCCGCCACCCACCCTGCCCATGCCAGCACCAGCAACCTGCCGACCGGAACAGGGATCACGATCCCTGCCAATGGCGTGCTGTCCTGGAGCCCCGATGGCGAAGCGGAGCTGGCCAAGATCCCCTTCTTCGTGCGGGGCAAGGTGCGCAAGAACACGGAGGCCTATGCCCGTGAGCAGGGCCTGGCCCTGATCGACAGTGAGGCCCTCTACGAAGCGAAGGCCCACTTCAGCCGCTGAGTCGGGCGCGGTCTGCAGCAGGGGGGGGGGATGGTTCTGCAGCAGAGCCATCCGCCTATGCAAACCGTTGATTGACGAAGTCTCTACGATCTATTGTCCGATATTATTTCCAACACTATTTCCGACACTATTTCCAATAGCAACTTTATAACGCAAAGCCCCTAAGGCTCAGTCTTGGGGGCTTTGTATTGGGGGCGCTGGGCTTTGCCTTGGGCGCTTTACCTTTGACACCTTGTGCTTGAGATTCAACTACGACAATCGAAGCAAAAGAGCGCAGCACATTGATTCAATAACTGCAGCGCGCAATAACAAGACTATTATAGTACCAATTGAGCCATTGAAGGTTAAGGACAGGCCTCGAATTCATCGGGAAGGCAAACCGATTCGATTCACTTTTGCCCAAAAAATGCTGTCTTCCGCTCAAGCCTGAGTCATGGGTGCTGCAATTGGTTTCAACAGGACGAGGCACCTCTAGGGTCAGTGAATTCCACGGTTGTATCCAGCGGTTGCCGTGAGCCTGTCCGACCGCTTCATCCGCAGCCCAGTTCTCACAACGGTGTGTTCGCTGCTGATTCTTCTGATCGGTGGCGTAGCCATTCCTTTGCTGCCACTGGAGAAATTGCCGCAACTGGCTCCAACCCAGATCCAGGTGAATGCGACCAACATCGGTGCCGATGCGCGCACCAGCTTTGACACGGTAACCCGAGTTCTCGAAAAAGAGATCAACGGCGTAGAGGAGATGAACTACATCGCCTCCAACACATCCTCCGATGGCACCACCAATATCAATGTCTTCTTCCCGGTCGCAGTGGATCGCAATATTGCCCAGGTAAATGTTCAGAATCGGGTCAACCAAGCCTCGGCAACACTGCCTGAGGTGGTCAAACAAACCGGGGTGACCGTCAAGGCGGCATCGCCCAGCATCTTGGTGGCCTATGGCTTCTTCTCCGACCTCGCAGCCAACGGTGAACCGCTCTACGACCCCCTGTTTCTCAGCAACTACGTGGACCAGAACCTCAGCGATGAGATCCGAAGGGTTCCGGGGGTGGGCAACATCACAATCGTCGGAGAACGTCGCTACGCGATGAGGATCTGGCTGGATCCCACACGCCTAGCCATTGTCAAGTTGACACCGATGGATGTAGAGCGTGCCCTGCTCAACCAAAACATCCAGAGCGGGGCTGGTCGCCTGGGGCAGGAGCCGAGCCCAGGGTCCCAGGCGGTCGCGATTCCGCTCAAGGTCGAAAGCCGTTTCCATGACATCCAGGAAGCTGAGAACCTCGTGCTCAAACGCGGGGACGACGGAGCGTTGGTGAAGCTGAGTGACGTGGGTTGGATTGAGCTGGGTGCTGAAAACTATGACGTTGACACCACCCAGAGCGGACAGCCATCCACAGCCCTGTTTGTGTATCAGCTCCCCGGTGCCAATGCCCTTGATACGGGCAATCGGGTCAAGGCCAAGGTGGAGGAATTATCCAAGAACTTTCCCCCTGGCCTGCGCTATGAAATTCCCTACGACTCGACGCTATTTGTGACAACGTCACTGGCCGATGTGACCGGCAATCTGCGCGATGCCATCGTGATGGCAGTCCTCACCATTTTACTGTTTCTGCAGGATTGGCGCTCCACCGTGGTGCCAGCCTTGGCCATGCCCGTCGCCATGGTGGGCGCGATGGCAGTGGTACTGGGCTTCGGCTACAGCATCAATCAACTGACCATGTTTGGAATCATTTTGGCAATCGGCACAGTCACCGATGACGCCGTCGTGATTGTGCAGGCCATCAAGACCAAGCTCGGCCTGGGAATGAAACCACTGCAGGCCGCTCTCGATGCGATGAACGAGCTGGCCTCGCCCACGATCACAGCGGCCCTGGTGCAATTGGCCGTATTCATCCCAGTCTGCTTCTTTCCCGGAACAACCGGCATTGTTTATCGCCAGTTTGCCGTCACACTGGCCGCAGCAATCGTGTTGTCGACTTTCAATGCGCTGACCTTTTCACCAACCCTCAGCGCCCTATTTTTAAGGCCAGAGGGGGCCCCTCCGGATGGAATCCAACGGGCCCTTAACTGGAGTTTTGGCTGGTTATTCAAGAGATTCAACCACATATTTAGTCAACTCGTGACCTGGTATGGACACACCATTGAACACCTCATCAAAATTCGCTACTTGGTCTTGGCGCTGTTTGTTAGCGGCTTAATTGCCACGGTTCTAATGCTGAACATTGTGCCCTCAGGATTCATTCCAGAAGAAGATCAGGGGTTGATGATTCTACTGGGAGAATGTCCTCCAACCGTGGCCCTGAGCTACACCAAGAACGAGGTAAAACAGGTGAGTAGCATCCTCAAGAGCTATCCTGAGATCGAGAGCTTTCTCGGTGCTGCAGGCTATAGTCTTGAGGGAAATGCATACAATAAATATCTCTTCTTTGTGCGGCTCAAGAACTGGGAGAATCGGCCCAAGGCGGATCAATCCGTGTTCAGCCTGCTGCAATCGATCAATGCCAAGCTGCAGAGGGAGATCACAGGCTCCTATGCGTTTGCCACCAACATCCCTCCCGTCGATGGCGTAGGGGCCACGGGAGGCTTCGAATTTCATTTGCAAAACCGGGGCGCTCAGCCCATGGAGGTGTTGCTACAGAACACCCAGTCGCTGATCACCGCAGCACGGCAACGACCAGAACTGCAACGGGTCACCACCACCTTCACACCGGCAACGGAGCAGATGGCACTGTCCCTCGACCGGGATCTGGTAGAGGCTCTCGATGTCGACATCAACGAAGCCTTTGGCACACTTTCGGCCTATCTCGGGAGCAAGTATGTCAACGACTTCATCCTCGGCAGCGATCAGTACCGAGTTGTGATCCAGGCTGATGGGAGTGATCGGAGCCAACCCAGCGACATCAGCTCCTTCTTCGTGCGATCCCGTTCGGGGGAAATGGTGCAGCTGGAGAACATCGTCAAGGCCAAACCGTTCATCGCCCCACCCACCATCACCGCCTACAACGTCTACGAATCCATCAAAATCCAGGGGGTTCCTGCCCCTGGGTACAGCTCAGGCCAAGCGATTGCGGCGATGGAGGAGCTGGCCGTGACCACCCTGGATCCAGGCTTCGGCTACGAATGGTCGGGGCTGTCGCTGGAGGAGAAGCGTGCCGGAGGGGCCACCACAGCGATCTTCACCCTGGCATTTGTGCTGGTGTTTCTGGTGATGGCGGCCCAGTACGGCAGTTACATCGATCCCTTGATCATTCTGTTGACCGTACCCCTGGCGACCCTCGGGGCCATGGTCGCGATCTGGGGCCGCGCCAACCTGGTACAGGCCGGCGGCTTCTGGCCCGTGATCAGCAACGACATTTTTGCCCAGGTAGGCCTGCTGATGCTGATTGGCATGGCCAGCAAGAACGCTATTTTGATTGTGGAGCAGGCCAATGAATTCCTGCGGATGGGCATGGGCCTGCAGCAGGCCGCCATCAACGCAGCCAAAGCACGCTTTCAACCCATCGTGATGACAGCAGCCTCAGGATTGGTGGGGTACATCCCGCTGATGACCGCCTCGGGTGCCGGGGCGATCAGCCGCTGGTCAATCGGCACGGTGAGTTTTGGCGGCTATCTGGTCGCCACGGTGCTCAGCCTGGGGGTCGCACCGGTGCTGTATGTCCTGATCAAAGGATTGGAACGGCGCTACCTGGTCAATGGCGATCTGGAGCCCACCTGAGGTGAACCGAGTCAATCGTCAGCGCCTGATCGCGGCCCTCATCGGGGGTGTCATCGGTGCTGCCCTAGGCCGGGCGATTGAGCCTCTGGGCCAGGGGCCCAGCAGCGGACACCAACGCTTTACCAGCCTTCCCTATCAACGGCTTTACCGCGCCTACCCACGCATCGGCGCAGGGGTCGGTGCCCTAGCTGGGCTCGGCATTGCCGCCGTCGCCGACGCGAAGCGGAGGCGGCTCAAGGAGCGAAAACATCGATCAGGCGAGCCATGAGGAGGTTGGCAGCCTTGAGGCCGTAATCGGTCGACCAACACCGCATGGGGAGATGGCCCGCCGGAGGCAGGCCCGAGGCATCCAGGGCTGAGGCGACCGGCACCGTGAGCTGCTCAGGGAGCGCAAACCCCACACCCGCCAGCAGGGGCCAGCCCACCCGCTCGGTGAATCGACGAAAAAGCACGGGGTTTTGAGCCACCAGCGTGGCGCGGCTGCCACCCAGGTCTCGGTAGAGCTGCTGCTGCACAGCAAAACCCTGCTGGCCGGCAGCGTTTCCCCGCCAGAGGGCATCGATGATCTGCAAAGGCGAAGCAGCACAGCGCTCCAGCGCCTCTGGGCTCAGCCCCTCGGGAGTGCTGGCCAGCTGATCGTGCACCAGGCGGGCCGTTTCCCAATCGGCGGCGTCAAGCTGACCAGCGACGAGCAACTGCCGCAAGCGGGAGAAGCGCTGCACATCGCCGATCAGCAGCAGGGTCTCCTCCTGCTGCGCCAACTGTCCAGCCATCTGGGCCAGCTGCTGCTCCAAGCGAACCAGGCGCTGCTCAAGGTCACTCATCGGGGCAGCACCGGCATGCCGTGCCGCAGGCTGAGCAGGTTGCTCACGATCACGGCTTGCCCGGCTTGAAGGCCATGGAGCACCGGATAGCGGTTGTTTTGCAAGGTCCCCAACCGCACCGGCATCTGCAGGGCGAAACGGCTCGACGTGGGCAGGGTCTTCAGGATCCCGATCGGGGCAGCACCGGGGAGGCGTTTGAGCTCGGCCAAGGTACCCACTACAAAGACAAAGGTTTGGCCACTGACGCGGCTTACCGCCACGGCCGGGATGGCCAACTTGCTGGTGGTGTCGATCACCAACCGGGTGCGCACCCGCTCGCCGTTGCGGAATGCACCGGCAGGGTTGCTCAACTGGGCTTTCACCAAAACAGCTTGGCTGGCGTCATTGACCCGGGGATCGATGGAACGCACCCGGCCCTCCACCACATCGCCGCCGCCCGGGGCCGTAATCAAGACCAGTTGACCAGGCCGTAGGCGCTGTCCATACCGCGCTGGCACCTCGAGCCTTGCCAGCAATTCAGCGGTGCGCTGGATGCTGGTGAAGGGGCTGCCGGCTCGGATCACGTCACCCGGCTTGACCATGACATCGCTGACGACTCCGGACATCGGCGCCCGCAGGTCCTTGTAGGCCAGATCGGCCTGCTTGGCCCGCAGCGCAGCTTGAGCTGCGATCAGGTTCTGACGCAGGGCATCGCGCTGAATGACACTCGCCGCTCCCTGTTGGGCCAAAAAGTCGAAGCGCTGAACATTCAGCTGGCTCTCATCCCGTTGTCCTTGCAGGGCCCTCACCTCTTCCTGCAGCTGGGTCTGGTCAAGCACAACCAGCAGCTGCCCGCGCCGCACCGCATCGCCCTGCCGTAGGCGCATGCTCTGGATACGTCCACCGGCCTGGGCTGCCAGGCTCACCTCATCGGGCGCCTCAAGGGTGCTGATCGTGGACAATTCTTCGGGGAAGGCGACCATGGCGACCCTGTGGACCGCCACGGCCAGGGGGCTGGGGGGCTGGATGGGCTTGCTGCTGCAGCCGCTGAAACCAACGGCAAGACCCAGCAGGCAGCACCCCCATGCCATCGGTCCGGCGGCTTTGAAGGAGACAGGCCTGAAGGCGCCTGGGTGCACCGGCATGGCGTCAACCACAACATTCATTGTGAAGAGATTCAGCCGGGATCCAGCGCGTGGTGATCCGTTGGCAGATCTGCCGCAAACCCAGGCTTGGCCTCCCCCGAGCCCAGGGCCAGGCCAAGCCCTCAGCGCAGGCCAAACCCCCTGAGTTGTCGCTCTTGCAGGAGCGCCGCGCCCTGCTCCGTCAGATCAATCAAAAGCACCAGGCCCGCCTGGAGCAATCACAGCGCTGCATCGAGCAGGCGGGCAGCCTGACTGAACTGGACCGCTGTGGGCGGGGCACCGGCTGGGGCTGCCCGATGTGGTGAAGCATTGCGCTTACCCACCCAATGCCAGCACAGCGATGCAGATCATTCGAATTGAGTATTTTTACCCATCCATGATGTGTGCGGATCCGCATCAACAGCAGCTTGTTGTTTCGCTTTGCACGCCAGGCCATTGCACAGCTGCAGGGCAGGGGTTGGATGGTTGCAGGTCTCATGCGTTGGATCTCTCCCGGCGCCTTCAATCCGCATGACAAGCACACTCTCACGCACCGACGGGGAGGGCAGCGTTCAGGTTCATCAAGACGCTTCGATGGCCATCGCTGAGGGAGCCCTGGTGATCGCCGTCTATGGCAAAGGTGGGATTGGCAAAAGTACCACCAGCTCAAACCTCTCCGCGGCCTTCTCGAAGCTGGGCAAACGGGTGCTGCAAATCGGTTGTGACCCCAAGCACGACTCGACCTTCACGCTCACCAAAAAGATGATTCCCACGGTCATCGATATCCTCGAAACCGTGGACTTTCACAGCGAAGAACTCCGCCCCGAAGACTTTGTCTTTGAAGGTTTCAATGGTGTTCAATGCATTGAATCGGGTGGTCCTCCGGCCGGCACTGGCTGCGGCGGCTACGTCACCGGTCAAACCGTCAAATTGCTCAAGGAGCACCATCTATTGGAAGACACCGATGTGGTGATCTTTGATGTGCTGGGTGACGTGGTTTGCGGTGGGTTTGCGGCACCCCTTCAGCATGCCGATTACTGCCTGATTGTGACCGCCAACGATTTCGATTCGATCTTCGCGATGAATCGGATCATTGCTGCAATCCAAGCAAAAGCCAAAAACTATAAAGTTAGACTTGGTGGTGTGGTGGCCAACCGCAGCAAAGATACTGATCAAATCGACCGATTCAACGATCGGGTGGGCATGAAGACCATGGCCCATTTCCCCGACCTCGATGCGATCCGTCGCTCCAGGCTCAAGAAGTGCACCATCTTCGAAATGGAGGCCACTCCAGAGGTTGAAGCCGTCCAACAGGAATACATCAACCTGGCCCAACGCATGCTGGACAGCGTCGTACCGCTTGAAGCTGAATCCCTTAAGGATCGGGAAATCTTCGACCTGCTGGGATTCGATTGAGGCCAGCTAGGCCAGCCCCACCAATTTCATCGAGTACTCCCACATCTTGGTGGCGGTGGTGGGATTGCTGGCCTTGTCAGAGAGCTCCTGGCTGAACTGCTTGCCCCCGCTCGTCTGGCGGTTGCCCCAGCTCCAGTGCACCCCCGATGACGCAAAGGCTGGTTCCGCTACCACCTGCGCCACCCGGTCACCCGCTAAGGCCTGGCTCACATAACCACCGGTGATGTTTTTCTGGAACCAGGGGAAGATTGTCTGAAATGCCTTTGGCGTGTTGCGGAAGAGTGGCGAGTCAGCAACGCAACCGGGATAGAGAGAACTGAACACGATCCCGGTGCTGTCGTGCAGGCGGCGGTGCAGCTCTTGGGTCGTGATCATGTTGCAGAGTTTGCTGTCTTTGTAAGCTTTTCCTGGCTTAAACGGCTTGCTGTTTGCCATGGCGATCGGCGGTTTGAAACCGGCAGCAAATCCAGAAAGATCGCCAAGGTCGGCAGGGGCAGGAATTGGAATTTTGCCGCCCAGCTCTTTGGAGTTGGCGGTCACCGTGCCGAGAATGACGACCCGGCGCGACGGATGGATGGAACGTTTCAGATCGCTCAGCAGCAGCTGAACCAATAGAAAATGGCCCAGGTGGTTGGTCGCCATGGAGATCTCATAACCCTGGGGGGAGCGCTCCGGTTGCTTGAGGCGAGGCTTATAGACCGCTGCATTCATCACCAGGGCATCGAGGGGTCGCCCCAGTGACGCAACCAAGGTCTCCACACCCGCCCTCACGCTCTCGAGATCGCCCAGATCGATGCGCAGATGGTGAAGCTGCGCCGCCGCAATACCGAGACCCTCAGCAGCGGCGGCCGCTCGCACAGGATCCCGATTCGCCGTGACCACCGTCCAGCCCCGATCCACTAGGGCCTTGGTGGCGTGCAGGCCAACCCCCGAGGTGGTTCCGGTGATCAGAACCGTGCCGGCACTGGTGTTGGCAGCCATGGAGAACAAAGGAACTCAGGGGCCCCAACCTACGGAAGCGACCAGCTACGGAAGCGACCAGCCTGTCGTTCCCAGAGTCCCCGAATCCCAAAGTCCCTGGAGTTGTCGGGTGATCAGGCGATTGAGTGACTCAGTTCCAAGGCTTAGGGGCGGCTGTCATGCCACACCACCCGCAGGCGGTTGGGGGCGATCCACTGGTTCTGCTCGCGAATCAGATGCTGCTCCCCTTCCACCATGAACAGCTGATCAAAGCGTTCCCTGGCCTTGGCGAGCTTGGCCTCCTCGAGGTTGAGCACGGCACTGAGTTCTCCCTGGCGCTCCATGCGCTCCTGATAGGCCGAGGCCAGCCTCACCAGGCTCACGCCGACCACCGCCACCAGGGAGACCTTGACGCACAGGCCGATCAGGCTGCAGACCAGCTCCTGACGCTCCGAAGCGATCGCCATCGCCTGGCTATCAAGGGCAACCCATGGCTGCCGCAAAGCCTCAGCGGGCGGTACGGCCCTTTCAGTACCGGGCCGGTTCGAGCGACCGCCGCGGGGAGAGCGGCTCGAACGACTGGGCTGGGAGCGGCCGGCCTGCCGGAATGCAGGGGCGGGGTGGCGACCGTTGCTCGCGTCCATCAACAGCGGCCCATCAAAAAGGTCTGGATACGAAGCTTCTAGCTCCCCATCCAGACCTTGACAAGAGCCTGAGGGCTGCCCGGCACAAGACCGTGACATGCAGCTCAGATCTCAACTCGAGGCTCAGGCTTTGTAGAGGCTGAAACTGAGGCGCACGGCCAGAACCCCGGCGTGGGCGGCGACCACGAGGGCAATCAGCACTTCGGCTTGGCTGAGGGAGCTCACCATCTCTGAAACAACAACAGCTTGGACTTGACCATTGTTGAGGCGGCAGTGGCTACGGTCGAGCCTCCGTCGACCTGCTGTCACAGCTCTTGATGGCTTCCTCTGGCCCCACCTCCCCACAACCAATCCATCAGCCAGCTCCCCAGCCATCCCCTCAGGCATCCCCCAAGGCATCCCCAGAGCCGATCCAGACCCCAAACCTGGAGCCAACGCCAACTGGGGAAATCTTGGCCAACGTAGCGGGGGAGATCCCAACGGTTGAAGTCAGTTTCAAGGCGCTGCAGCAACTCGAACTCAGTCCACTGGCACCGTGGGCCCAGCTTCCCACCGACGCCTTACTGCAACGGGGGCCCTGCCTTGCGCTCAACCTTCACTGGCACCGCCAGGCCGACGACCCACGCGAGCTCTCGGAGATTGCCGAGGTCCGACTGTGGAGCCTGCGGGCCGATGCGGCCTACCCGTGGCTTCCCTTGGTTCTCGAGCGCAGCAGCGGCCAGCTCACCCGCCATGTGGCGATGCTCTTGCCCCATAGTTTCAGCCGCACGGAGGGGATCCGCTTTGCCCCAGAATCTCTGGAGCTCTGGATCACCCACCGGGTCTTGTGGCTGGATGGCTGGGCTCGCGGCCAGGGGCTCCACTGCCGGCAGGGGCTGACCCAGATGGCAGCCGTGCTCGGATTCGAGCTCGACCCCACCCTGTGGGCAGCCGTGGATGGCCTGAGCTAGCCCAGCGCCAGGCCCACCCACGTCCTCAGACCTCTTGATCCCGACCTGTGCAGAGTTGGACGGGCGCTTGGAGGCTTGATGATCGAGCTGATCAAGACGGTGTGTCGCGGGAGACTTCACCGGTGGCCAGCATCGAGCTAACCACCTGGGGCAAGGCCAGGCCGAGGGGGTAGCCACCTTGGCGCTGGGCAGCCTCGAGGAGCTGGGCCGGCAGGCGCAGGCCCAGGCGCTGCAACACGGCATTGCCAAGGTCGGGGCGTTCCAGGGTGCCATTGGGCAGGCCGGCCGCACTCAGCACAAGCAGACGATCGACACCGCGATCTTCAAACTCCTGAACCGCCTCCCAGAGGGGGGCCCCTTCGCGAATCGAAGCGAGCGTGCTGAGCGGCTGCAGATGGTCGCCAACGCGTTCGCTGTCCCATCGCTGAACAGGCAGCTGCTGGAGGGGTTGGTCGTCGATCAAGCCCTGCCAGCGGCCGCGGTCGCTCACCAGCAACCAATCGGGCTTCCCCTGGCGATCGTCAAGGCGAAGCTGGCTGAGCTGACGCAGGCTGGTGCGGGCCTCGAGCACCCGGAAACGGCGGCTGGCCGCTTCCCGCACCTTTAGATCCTTAAGGGCCTGCTGAAGCAGGAGCAGTTGGCGCTGGTTACGGGAGGCCCCCAAGCCAAACCAGCCCAGCAGAATCAACCAGGCCCCACCAAGTCCGCTCCCGCGCAGCAACAGCACCGTACCCATGCCAATCGCCAGCAAGGCCAGAAAACGGCCGCTGGCATTGGCCACCTCAAGGCCTCGGCGCTGGCTGCCGGTGGCCTGCCACACCAGCGCCTTCAGAATCAGGCCCCCGTCGAGGGGCAGCCCTGGCAGCAGGTTGAACAGCGCCAGCACCAGGTTGAGGGCCCCAAGCTCACTGACCATCTCCCCCAGGGCCGGCGAGAGGTGGGTTGCGGGGTGGGTGGATCCCATCAACACCAGGGCAAGAGCCATGCTGACGGCCGGACCCGCCGCCGCCACCAGCAGGGCCCCCCGGGCGGTGCTGCACTCGCGTTCAACGCTGGCCACCCCGCCGAGCAGAAACAGGGTGATGCTGCGCACCTTCACCCCCTGGGACAGGGCCACCAATGAATGCCCCAACTCATGCAGGAGCACCGATCCAAACAACAGGATCGCCGTGACCAGGGCAAGCCCCCACCGCAACGGCTCAGCCGGAGAAGGGGTCAAGGCCTGGCTGTAGTGCTGCTGGAAGGCCATGGTGGCCAACAGCAAGATCACAAACCAGCTGGGATGGATCCGCAGGGGAATGCCCCGGATTGTCAACAGTTGCCAGCCTTCTCCCACAGCCTCGGATACAGCGGTTCCCCTGGGCCTTGCGGCCCAGGTCAAGCGCTAATCCTAGAAAGGTGTGATCCGCTTCACCGTTGACCTTGACCCGGCCCTTGCTCAAGATCTGCGGCCTACGGGATCCAGACCAAGCGGCAGCTGTCGCCGCCCTCGGTGCCGATGCCATCGGCGTCATTGCGGTGGTGGGATCCCCCCGCTTTGTGGCACCAGGGGCCCGCCCAGAACTCTTTGCCGCTGTGCACCGTGCCGCACCCGCCTGTTTGGGGGTGTTGGTGGTTGCCAACCCGCCCAACAGTGCCCTGCCCGAGCTAGGGCCCGGCCAAGGCCATCAGGTGGTTCAGCTGCATGGCGATGAATCGCCGCAGCGGTGTGCCGAACTCCGCCATTGGCTCCCCCATAGCTCGCTCTGGAAGGCCCTGCGGATCCGCAGCCGCGACGATCTGCAGCGTGTGGATGCCTATCGCGGGGTAGTCGATGCGATTTTGCTGGATGCCTGGGCGGCATCCCAACTGGGCGGCACCGGACAACGCCTTCCCCTCGACTGGTTGGCCGATTTTGACCCCGGTCTTCCCTGGTGGCTGGCCGGCGGCATCACTCCTGAAACCGCCCCTGAGGCCCTCGAGATGCTCCGCCCCCACGGCCTCGACGCCTCCAGCGGCGTCGAACACAGCCCCGGCCGCAAAGATCTCGATCGCGTGGCAGCCCTGATCGCAACCCTGCCGACCGCCTGATTGGCTTTCAGGCCACGGCACGGCAGGATCACTGCATGTTCTGTTTCCCTACCAGCATGTCGATCCGCCCGTTGCCTGCGCTCCTGAGCAAGATCGGGGCGGGCCTGCTGCTGACGCTCTCCCCTTGGCCTGGGGTCGTGCCTGGGTTGCTATCCAGAGTGGGACCTGGAGTGGGACCCGGAGTGCTGACGGCCCTGCTCTTCGTGCAGCCAGCCGGAGCCCAAACCATGCTTCCAGGCTGCCAATTGCTCAATGGCACGCTCCAGTGCGTGCCGGGCATCAGCGCCGATCCACAGCAACAGATCGTGGATCTGCGCCAAGACATCAGCACCGATCAAGGGCTTGAAAATGCCGTTGAACAAAGAATCGGTGCACTTCAACAGCTGGTGATCCAGGGCCAGAGCGCCGAAGGATCACTGCTGCAGGCCAGCTTGAGTGCCGATGTACTGGCAGGACTGCCGCCGAATGCCTTTCATTGGTATCGGCTGGCACCGGCCAGTGGTCGTTGGGTGCTGATTGAGGCGGCATCGGGTCCCAGCTATCTGTTGGGCCCCAATGACGTCAATGGCAAGGTGATGCTGGTGGTGGCGGTACCCACGGCCGGCGGCGGAAGCTTGCGGCAGGCCAGCGGGCCCGTGGGCCCAGTGCAGGGGCGCTGATGAGGGCCCCGTATCAGGGTCAGGAGGTGAGCAGGGCGCCCTGCTGCTTGACCAGTTCGAAAAACTCGGCCTTGAGGCTGGGATCGTGGCGGAAGTCACCCCGGACGACCGAGTTAACCATGCTGGTTTGGGGCTCTTTGACGCCGCGCCACTTCATGCAGTAGTGCTGGGCCTTGACCAGAATCGCCAGCCCCTGGGGCTCGCAGAGTCGTTCGATTTCGTCGGCAAGGATCATCACAGCCTCTTCTTGGATGTGGGGCCTGGAGAAGACCCAATCAGCCACACGAGAAAACTTCGATAGACCGATCACCCTCTCCCCCGGCTTGATACCGATCCAACAGTTGCCAAGGATCGGCACCAGGTGATGTGAACAAGCTGAACGAACGGTGATGGGGCCAACGGTATAGATCTCGTCGAGCTTTTTGACGTTCGGAAAGCTGGCGATCTTGGGCTGATGGTTGTAGCGACCCTTGAACACCTCTTGCAGGTACATCCGAGCCACCCGCTCAGCTGTCTCCTCGGTGTTGTGGTCGTTGTCAATATCAATCACCAGGCTGCGCAGCAACTCGCGCACCTTGCCAGCCACCTCGATTTCGAGCTGATCGAGATCGCCTTCAAGCAGGTGATCAGCGATGTTGTCATTGGCCAAAAAAGACACCCCATTGGCTTCGAGCCTCTGCCGAATGCGCAGGCTCACGGGCAGGGGGGCCGAGTCAGGTGTAGTGGGCCGAATCGGCACACCAGAAGACTGTCTCGTGGGCAGGGTCGAAGTCATAGGGCTCAAAGCGCACCAGCGCCGGGCATCAAGGTGAGATCTTCCACCACCTGGTCATCAGGCTGTTGGGCCAGGTAAAGCAGGGCTTCGGCCGCCCGGTGGACATCAAGCATGGCACGGCGATCGAACGAACTGTTGACCGATTCGCTGTCCCAAAGGGGTGTATTCACGGCACCCAGGGTCAAGGTGCTGATTCGAATCCCGCTGGCACGCTCCTCTTCAGCCAGGCAACGGCTGAAGCTGGCCAGAGCGGCCTTGCTGACGCAGTACGCACCCCACTCGGGAAAGGCCTGGCGGGCTGCATGGCTGCTCACGTTGATGATGCGGCCACCGCCCTGACTGCGCAGCATCGGCACAACCACCCGACAGACCTGGAAGACACTGGTCAAGTTGAGCTGAACGACCCATTGCCAGCGCTCTAGCTCCATCTCCATCAAGGATCCGGTGTAGGCGACCCCAGCGTTGTTGATGACCACGGAAGGCGTGAGCCCGCGGCTGCAGAGATCAAGGAGGGGCTGCTCGATCAACTCAGGGCGCGCCAGATCGATCGCCGCGACTTCCACGCGGCGGTCAGGGGAGCGCAGCTCGCTGGCCAGGGCATCAAGCTGATCCTGGGAGCGGGCTACCAACAAGAGGTCGTGGCCGTGGCCGGCCAACAATCGAGCAGCAGCGGCGCCAATGCCTCGCGAGGCACCCGTAATCAGAACAGTGGCC
Organism: Cyanobium sp. NIES-981; assembly: GCA_945877595.1. Classification (GTDB taxonomy): domain Bacteria; phylum Cyanobacteriota; class Cyanobacteriia; order PCC-6307; family Cyanobiaceae; genus RGUW01. The sequence goes on from CAMDVN010000002.1 coordinate 46,641, forward strand.
AACGTTTAGGTGCTCCTACTTGAATCGGGAACGGGGGATTCGGAAACGGAAGATTCGGAGGCCTGAACAGCTCCCCCCTCCAGAAAGCGTCCCATGCAGCGGAATTTGGCGTAGCGCTGCTGCACCAACTCGGTTTCGCTGAGGGATTGCAGCGCCGCCAACTCCTCGAGCAGGGCCCCCTTCAGGGTTTCGGCGGCCTGCAAGGGCGACCAGTGGTTACCCCCGCAAGGCTCCTGCAGCACCCGATCCACAATGCCCAGCTTGAGCAGATCAGGTCCAGTAATGCGCAGAGCCTCGGCGGCCACAGGGGCCTTGCCGGCATCACGCCACAGAATCGATGCACAGGCCTCGGGGCTGGCCACGGTGTAGACGCTGTGTTCAAACATGAGCAGGCGGTCAGCGACCCCGATCCCCAAGGCCCCACCTGAACCTCCTTCGCCGATCACCGTGGCCAGGATCGGCACCCGCAAACGGAACATCTCACGCAGGTTGACCGCAATGGCCTCGCCCTGACCCTGCTCCTCAGCCAGCACCCCGGCGTAGGCGCCGGGGGTGTCAATGAAGCTGAGGATCGGCAGTCTGAAGCGATCGGCATGGTCCATCAGGCGCATGGCCTTGCGGTACCCACCCGGGGAGGCCATCCCGAAATTGCGAGCCACATTTTCCTTGGTGTCGCGTCCCTTCTGGTGCCCGATCAACACAACCCCCTGCTCGCCGATGCGGCCCACACCGCCCACCAGAGCTCGGTCGTCACTGCCACGGCGATCGCCGTGCAATTCGAAGAAGGAATCGGTGATCACCTGGATGTAATCCAGGGTGCTGGGACGCTGCGGATGGCGGGCCACCTGGATTTTTTGGGCCGGGCTCAACGACGAGAAAATCTCGCTGCGACGGCGGGTGGCAAGGGTTTCCAGCTGCAACAGCTGCTGGCTTACATCCACCTCGGAATCCCTAGCCAACTGGCGGATCTGCTCAATCTGCTCCTCCAGTTCAACGAGGGGCTTTTCAAACTCGAGCAGGGCGCGACGGGCCATGGCAGGGATACGGCAGACAAACGGAGCGGGGCTGAAGAGCTGAAATCCGTAGCAGGGATTCTGGGCCGGGAGACAAGCCTCAGGCGCTGGCCAGCGCCTGAGTTTGATCGGCAGAGGGGTCAACAAAGACGGGTGCCGGTTCGTCGACTTGTTGTTCTTCGACTTGTTGTTCGTCGAGGGCAAGGGAGCGGTAGCCGTGCCGCAGGGAAGCGGCACCGATCCAGTCCATGGCTTCAAGGGTGATGTTGTTGCGGCCCCAACTGAAGTTGGTATGACGCTCCTCGAAGTCCAACAACATGGCCTCAGCGAAGCAGGCAAACATCTGACGTTGGGGCTTGGCCATTTCGGCCACTTCCATCATCTGCCAACCGATGTCCTGCCAAAACTCGACGATGCCACCCTTCAACACATGCACGCCCTCGGCCGCGGCTTTGGTATCGAGATTTTTGGGATAGCCACCATCAATCATCAGACAGGGCTTGATGAGTGTGGCCGTATCAATTTGAAGGCTCTCGGGCAAACTCGCCACCCAGACCACCACGTTGGCTTCCGGCAGGGCTTCCTCAAGGCTGAGGATGCGTCCTTCGCCGAGGCTGTGCTGCAGATCGATCAGCGGTTGGGGTCGGCGGGCCACCAGCAACAGCTCTCCCACCCCCTGGCGCTGCAGCCAGCGGCAGACCGCACTGCCAATGTCGCCCGATGCCCCAACCACAGCCACCTTGGCCGTAGCCAGATCAATCCCCAGCTTGAGGGCATTGGTAACCACCTGTTGGCAAATCACCCAAGCGGTGTGGGTGTTCCCTGTGGTGAAGCGCTGCCAGTCGAGGGAAACCGCACTCACCCGCTCTTCCTTGAGCAGGTTCATGTCCTCGAAAATGATGGAGGTGAAGCCACCGAGGGCGGTGATGTCGATGCCGCTCTTCTGGGCCAGCTCCATGGCCTTGAGGACCTTGCGCTTGGCTGTTTTGAAACGCCGCAGCATCTCGGGCACAAAAACTGAATCGATGTAGGCGCCTTCGATGCGTTTTCCAGTTGGGCTGGTGACCGTGACACGTTCCAGCAACTGGGGCGGTGCACTGCACCACATGTCGAGATCCCCCTCGGCGTACTCGTCGTAGCCGAGGTTGCGCGCCTTGGCCCGGGCATCCGCGAGGCTGGTGGAATGACCGATCAGACCAAACATGGAAGAAAGCTCGACAGGGCACAGACCCCGATCACATCGTCATCCTGCCACGGTTGCCTGTAGCGACGAACACCACGCCCAAGACGGATCCCCGTCGATTCAGCCGACCAACGCTGCAGCGGCCATTTTGGCGATTTCGCGGTTGGAGAAACCGATGTCCATCAAAGCTTCCTGATACGAGGACAGGAAGTCGGCCATCAGGTCTTCCTTGTCCATCTGAAGCACTGCCGCATCACCAGAAACCTGTTCCAGCATGCTGCGGACCAGGGGGAGGTTCTGACGGTTGGCCTGCTCAAACTCCTCGCGAATCTCATCGAGATGGGCCTTGAGCCATTGCTGGCCGTAGTTCAGGTGGGTGTACTCATCCTTGACGACCCCTTCGGTGATCTTGCGAGCAAAGGGGTCAGCCACCGGGATGTAGATGTGATAGGCAGAGATCGCAAACGCTTCAATCAAGATCGACTGAATCAACAGACAGGTGACCACCCGTCCCTCGGAGAGCGCCTGCTGAAAGTTGTTGCGCAGAGGGGCAAAGAAATCTTGGGCGAACGGCATATCGGCCGTGACCCCCAAATTGTTGGCACAAGCTGTGAAACCCTTCAGGTGCTTGAGCTCCATGCGGGCCAGACGGGCGAGTTCGTCGGCCTGGTCAGGGATCAACGTGCCGATCGCCAGGTAGTTGTCGTGGGCTTCTTGCTCACCCTCGATCACGATGGCGTTGATGCGGCTGTAGGCATCTTTGTAGGTCTCGGTGCTGAAATCGGGCAGGCCGAGGGCGTCGAGAGAGTCAGCTACTGGAGATGCAAGGGTCGCCATGGCTGCCACGCAAGGTTGTCGAATCTTTGAACTGTAACGACCCTCAGCCTCGCTGCGGCCACGGGCTCGCCAGAAGGCCCTGAAGCAACGCGGTCCAACCGTGAACCAGGCGCTCAGCCAGCGCGTCCCCCAGCACCGCCGTGGCAGCCGAGGGATCCCCGATCACACCTGTGGCGCTGAGATCCCGGGTCAACCAGGCCGTTGGCGCCGCCCCCTCCAGGCTCCATCCCGGCGGAGGTACCCCACCCAGCTGCCCATCGGGCGGAGGGAGCTCGCCCACCAACTCCGGAGCCAAATGCAGCATCAGGCTTGTTTCAGCCAGACCGGCGTGGAGGCCATGGCTGCGCTCGGGCTCAGGGATCAGCTCGGCAAGCCCAGCAGGGCCACTCCAAACAAAGCAGGGGAGGACCGCCATGGAGGGCGCCTCCACCCGCAGCTGCCGTGCCGCAACCTGAAGCAGGGCGATCTGTCCCCCATGGGCGTTGAACAGCACCAGGCGCTGGAATCCAGCCTCGGCAAGCTGGCGACCGACCGCGACCACCAAACCGATCAAGAGCTCGGCAGGGAGCGACAGGGAGCCTGGAAATCCGAGGTGTTCAGGGGAAAAGCCCAGGCAATGGAGGGGCATGCGCCAGATCGGCGCCTCGGCCGGCAGCTGAAGTAGCACCCGTTCGAGAAGGCGTTCAGCAAACAAGGCGTCGGTACCGAGGGGCAGGTGGGGGCCGTGCTGCTCAATCGCACCAAACGGCCAGATCACCGTGCTGCCAGGACGGCAGGCCAGCCCAACCACCTCCTGACTGCTGTGGGCCATCAGCTCACGACGGCCGCCTGAACGTCCGTTGCTCTGCAGGGGAACTTGCATCGCGCTCGGAACCGCTCCCTACAGTGTGGGCCCCAAGCTTGTCCTGTGGAGATGGCCGGATCCGGCAACCCCTCGCCTTCCCCATCGGCTCGGCCCGTGCCTCCCGGCTCGCCTCGCCCCCAGCCCCAGGCACCGCTGCGCAAACCGCCGCAGGTGCTGATGATCAAGAAGGACGAACCCAAAGACACCCAGCAGGACTCCCCACCAGGGGCCCCGGGAGTCCCACCCCTGGCCACACCACCCTCAACTTTTGCTCCAGCGGCCGCAACAGCGTCAGCTTCGAGCGGCCAAATGACGGCGCCACGGCCCGGGAACGGCCCCGTCGGCCGCCCCGACGCCGATCTCTTTGACATGGGTGGCTTCGAAGGGCTCACCATGGCCGACCTGCTCGGCCCGGCCGATCAGGGCCAACGCCGCGGCGGTGCCAAAGCCCAGCCCTTGCGCGGTGCAAGCTCCGGCGCTGGTGCAACGGCTGCCGGTGCCCCTGCAGCGACCCCGGTCACCCGCCGCAGCGTCGACGACTTCGACTTCGACGAGGAAGCCTTCCTGGCTGCCCTCGATGAAAACGAGCCCGTGGGCACCACCGGAGATGTGGTCAAAGGCGTGGTGATCGGGGTCGAAAGCGATGGTGTCTACGTGGATGTCGGTGGCAAGGCCCCCGGCTTCATGCCCAAAAAAGAGGCTGGGCTTGGGGTGATTCCCAATCTCAAGGAGCGTTTCCCGAAGGGGCTCGCCGTGGAGGTGCTGGTCACCCGGGAGCAAAACGCCGATGGCATGGTCACCATCAGCGCCCGGGCCCTGGCACTGCGCCAAAGCTGGGAGAAGCTGCGCGCCATGGAGAAGGAGGGCAAGGTGGTCCAGGTCAAAGTCAACGGCTTCAACCGAGGCGGAGTCACCTGCGATCTCGAAGGCTTGCGCGGGTTCATTCCACGCTCCCAGCTCCAAGACGGCGAAAACCACGAGGCCCTTGTCGGCAAGACCTTTGGTGTCACCTTCTTGGAGGTGAATCCTGAAACCCGCAAGTTGGTGCTCTCCGAGAAAAAGGCAGCCTCGGCCGCGTTCTTCTCGGAACTCTCGGTGGGCCAGCTGGTCGAAGGACTGGTCGTTTCGATCAAACCCTATGGATACTTTGTGGACCTGGGGGGCGTCAGTGGCCTGCTCCACCACAGTGCGGTGAGTGGCGGCCAGATCCGTGATCTGCGCGAGGTCTTCAACCCCGGCGATCGGGTGCGGGCTCTGGTCACAGAACTGGATCCAGGGCGGGGCCGTATCGCCCTCAACACGGCCCTGCTTGAGGGGCAACCCGGTGAGATCTTGATCGAACGCGACACGGTGATGGCCGAGGCCGAAGACCGCGCCAACCGAGCCCGCTCGGTGCTGCGTCAACAGGAACAGGCGGCTGGATGAGCCAGGCGATCGCAGCCACCGCTGTGGCACCAGCCCCTGACTGGGAACTCGACTACTACTCACGGCCCATCCTCGAGGCCGATGGCAAGAAGCGTTGGGAATTGCTGATCTGCAGCACACCCCAACCTGGCGCTGACCAGCCAGCCTTTCGCTGGGTTAGGCCCTGTCCTGCTGCCAGCGTCAATTCGATCTGGCTGCGGGAAGCCATGCAAGACGCCTTGACCGAGGCCCTCAGCCTTGGCTTGCAACCGCCACGGCGCCTGCGTTGTTGGCGCATCTCGATGCGCGCCATGGTGCAGCGGGCCGCTGAAGGCCTTGGGATGGAGCTGGTGTCAAGCCGCCGCTGCTACGCCCTGGTGCAGTGGTTACAGGAGCGCGAGCGCACCGTGTATCCCCAAGAGGAGGGCTTCATGGCGGGGCCACTGGCGCCACCGCCGACCCCAATCCGACCGGTGCCGGTTCCCCTCCCCGAAACCGCCCGCGGCCAGAGCTGGGCTTGGGCCACCCTTTCTGCCGAAGCTCTGGCTGAAGCCAGCGATTGGGACATTGATTTTGCTGGCCTGATCCCCCTGCCCACTGGCCTTGATCCAGCCAGCCAGATTCCGGGGATTCGCCTCTTTGGCGGGGATCGCTCCCTGGCCATCGCTGGCTGGATTGCCGGGCTTGAGCCGGTTCGCCTTGAGCTCAGCGGCCGCCAACTGTTGCTCGAGGCCGGGCTCGAAGACCGCTGGCTGCTCAGTGACCTGGCCGACGACACCCGCGGAGCCGCCGCGGCCAGCCTTGAGCAGGCCCGTCAACAGGCCGGTGGGCTGCAATTTGTGGCCGTCCAGGCCAACGAGCGCGACCAGCGATTCGCTGGTTTCTGGATGCTGCAAGACCTGCCCGACGCCTAAGGTCCCACGCCTGCTCCACCGCGCTGATGGCCGAAGCCCTCGACCCGCCTTTTGATCGTCCCGACGCCGAGTTCAACAACCTCGAGGGCTGGAGTTGGATTGGCTGCTACGGCGGCACCTACCTCCAGTCCGATCTGCTGAAGGGCTTTGAGCACGGCTTCTTCACCCGCCAGTGGCAGGGGCGTGGCCCCGAGGTTTTGGCCGGTGTGGTCAGCGCCGGGGTGAGTGTGCATCGCACCCATCAGATTCACAGCGCCCGGGTGCTGAAGGCCAGCCAGGCAGGCCAGGAGCCCTGGCCCGAGGCCGATGGGCTGGTGAGTGACGCGGGCAGCCAAAGCCTCTGGGTGTGTGGCGCCGACTGCACACCGCTGCTGATCGCCGATCCGATCAGTGGCCAGGTGGCGGCCTGCCATGCCGGCTGGCGGGGCGTGGCAGCAGGGATCCTGGCTGAGACGATCGCCCAGCTTGACCATGGGCGGTGCCATCGGCAAAATCTCTTGGTAGCCCTTGGACCAGCCGTTTCAGGTGGGGCGTACCAGGTTGAGCGCTCCGTCAGCGAACAGGTGGCCGCAACCCTCACCCCCGAACGGGGCGAGGGATTGCATCAGCTTCAGGCTGGGGGGGCACTCAAGAACGACCCAGAACCAAACAGGGACCGGCTCGACATTCGCCGTGCCGCTGTTCTGCAATTGCTACAGCTCGGCATTCGCCAGGAGCACATCAGCTGTTGCGATCTCTGCACCGTCTCCAATCCCCTGCTGTTTCACTCCTGGCGCCGTGATCAGGTGAAGGCGGTGCAATGGAGTGGCATTGTCTCTCAAAACGACCTGTCAGGCAGCAGCGAACCTTTCATCAGGTCTTAATCGGTCAACAAATCGATGCCCAGGCCTTGCATGAAGGCATGACAGTTGGCAATAATGCAGAAGTTGCATAATTCATCCATGCTCACCGGAGCTGATCTGCTCTCCAAGGTCAAAGAGCTGGCTGATGCCAGCAAATCGGATCTGGTTCGCGCTTGCGGCTATGTGTCCAACAAAAAGGACGGCAGTGAAAGGCTCAATTTCACAGCCTTCTACGAAGCCCTGCTCAATGCCAAGGGCCTCGATCTCGGCTCCAGCCCTAAAGGACGCAAAGGTGGCCGCAAGCTGAGCTTCAACACCAAAATTCAGTTCAACGGCAATCTGATGGTGGGCAAGGCCTATACCGGAATGCTCGACCTCAAGCCCGGCGATGAGTTTGAGATCAAGCTGGGTCGCAAGCAGATCCGGCTGGTTCCCCTGGGCAGTGAAGACGAGGAGGAGTGATCGCCAGGGCCACCCGCTCGGCCACCTTGATCCCATCAATCGCGGCCGACAGGATCCCTCCTGCATACCCAGCACCCTCACCCGCTGGGTAGAGACCGGGAGTATTGACGCACTCCAGGCTGGTGACATCACGGGGAATTCGCACGGGTGAAGACGTTCGCGTTTCCACCCCGGTGAGCAGGGCATCATCGCCAGCAAAACCAGGAATCGATTGCTCAAACACGGGTAGGGCTTCACGTAGGGCCCTCACCACAAAGTCCGGCAGGCAGGCGTCGAGTTCAGCGTCAACCACGCCTGGCTGATAAGACGCCTGGATCCCTCCCTGGGTCAGCTTGTGAGCAGCACCCACTGGCATCGTCTTGGGTGTGCGGCCAAGAAAAGCCCCCACGGTTTGGCCTGGGGCGCAATACCGCTCGCCCGCCAATCGGAAGGCCAAGGATTCCCAATGGCGCTGAAACGCCACCCCTGCCAGGGGATCGCTGGGAGTGCGGCCAAAGGGACGCAGATCGTCGAGGTTGACGGTCACCACCAGGCCGCTGTTGGCATTGCGCTCATTGCGGCTGTGCTGGCTCATGCCGTTGGTGACCACCATGCCGGCTTCCGAGGTGGCACCCACCACGAGCCCGCCGGGGCACATGCAGAAGCTATAGACGCTGCGATTCTCCAGGCCCGGGGCCGTGCAGTGATGCACAAGCTTGTATTCGGCCGGCCCCAACCGCGGGTGGCCGGCCGCCGCCCCCCAACGGGCCTGGTCGATCAGGGGCTGGGGATGCTCGATCCGCAGGCCAATCGCAAAAGCCTTGGGTTCGAGGGCCACACCCAGACCGTCCAACATCGAAAACACATCGCGGGCGCTGTGGCCTGGTGCCAGCACGATCTGATCGGCTGCGATGAACTCGCCCCCCACCAGCTCCACTCCGCGCACGTGACGATCCAGGGGGTCAAGCAGCAGAGACTCAACCCGACAGCCAAAACGCACCTCGCCGCCAAGCTGCTCGATGTGGCGGCGCAGTCCACGCACCACCGTGGCCAACTTGAAGGTGCCGATGTGGGGGTGATGCAGGGTGAGGATGTCGGAGTTGGCGCCAGCAGCCACCAACTCCTCCAAGACCTTGCGCTGATAGGCCTTGGGCTCACTCACCTGGCTGTAGAGCTTGCCATCGGAGAAGGTGCCGGCCCCGCCCTCGCCGAATTGGGCATTGGCTTCTGGATCAAAGGGACGCTCTCCCCGCCAAAACCCGAAGGTGGCTGCGGTGCGTTGCTTGACTGCCGGACCCCGTTCGAGCAGAAGTGGGCGCAATCCCATCTGGGCGAGGACCAAGGCCGCGAAGTATCCGCAGGGACCAGCTCCGACCACAACGGGTCGGCAGGCTGGCTCCCCGGCCGGTATCACGGGGCGGTAGCGCGTATCTGGGCTCGGTTTGAGATGGGCGTCACTGCGGAAGCGGGCCAACAACCGAGTCTCGGCAGCCGAATCGAGCTCGAGCTCGAGGTCAAAGCTGTAGACCAGCTGAATCGCCGCCTTGCGACGGGCATCCACGCTGCGCTTGACCAGCCGGCGGCCCCGCACTTGCTGGGGCTGCAGGCGCAGCCTTCGGCAAATGGCCTCGTCCAGATCGGCCTCGCTGTGGTCGAGGGGAAGCTTCAACTCGCTCAAGCGCAACACGCCCGGCACCCTTGCGCTGCGAATTCATTCCAGCAGGCCCGAGGACCGGTTGGGGTCTGTCAGGGTATGGGGGTATGGCGCGAGGGCCCATGACGATCACCCACTGTCCCCTCTGTGTTGGCCTGGCGGTGCTCAGTGCCATTCGCTTCATGGCCCACGCCGTGATCACCTGGTCACTGCTTGATGGAGGGACCCCAGGGCTGTCCAGCCCCTCCAACGGCCTCAACACTCCTGAATCGGCAGCGGCCTGATCTCCTGCTCCAGCTGCGCCACCCTCAGGCGGGTGTCGATCAGGGCATCGGCGTTGAGGCTGATCGAATCGATGCCCTCCTGCACCAGAAAGCGCGCAAACTCGGGGTAATCGCTGGGGGCCTGACCACAGATGCCGATCTTGCGACCGCAATCTCTGGCGGTGCGAATCGCCAGGCGAATCATCGCCAACACCGCAGGGTTGCGTTCATCAAACAGATCAGCGACCAGGGCTGAATCGCGATCCAACCCCAGGATGAGCTGGGTGAGATCGTTCGATCCGATCGAAAACCCGTCGAAATGCTCGGCGAAGGCCTCGAGGTCGACCACGTTGCTGGGCAGCTCACACATTCCGTACACCTGCAAGCCCGCCTCACCACGGGTCAGGCCACTGGCAGCCATTTGAGCCAACACCCTGGCCGCCTCAGACGGGGTTCGGCAAAACGGCACCATCGGAATCACGTTGACCAGCCCCATCTGCTCGCGCACCCGTCGCAGGGCCTGGCATTCGAGGGCAAAGGCCTCAGAAAAAGCCGGGGCGTAGTAGCGCGATGCCCCCCGCCAACCGAGCATCGGGTTCTCCTCGATCGGCTCAAAGACTGAGCCACCGATCAGCTTGGCGTATTCATTGCTCTTGAAATCCGACAGCCGCACAATCACCGGCCGCGGGAAAAATGCCGCGGCAATGCGGGCCATGCCCTGGGCCAGACGATCCACATAGAACTCGGCCCCAGTGGCATGGGAGGCAGTGGCATGGGCGGCAGTGCGCTCGGCGATGGCATGGCGATCGCTGGCCCTGGTGAGCCGCTCCGGGTGCAGCAGGGCTAGGGGGTGAATGCCGATGTGGTTGGCAATGATGAATTCGAGGCGGGCCAGGCCCACGCCGTCGCAGGGGATTGCGGCCAAGTTGAAGGCCTCCTCCGGGTTGCCCACGTTGAGCAGGATCTGGGTGCGGGTGGCAGGCAGATCACCCACGTCCTGCTCCTGCACAGAAAAGGGCAGCAGTCCCCGGTAGACGCGTCCCTGATCGCCTTCGCAGCAACTGGCCGTGATTGCTTCCCCATCGCGAATGCGCTGGGTGCCGTCGCCGGTGCCCACGATCGCGGTGATGCCCATTTCGCGGGCAATGATCGCCGCATGGCAGGTGCGCCCCCCCTGGTTGGTGATCACGCCACTGGCGCGCTTGAGAATCGGCTCCCAGTCAGGATCGGTGCGCTCCGTCACCAAGAGATCTCCAGCTGCAAAGTGCTGGATCTCCGTGGGATCGGCGATCAGTCGAGCCCGGCCGCTGCTCACCGAGGAGCCGATCGCCCGGCCTTGGGTGAGCAGCTCGGCCTCATGGGGATGGAGATGCCAGCGACGCAGCACGGTGACGCTGCGGCGCGATTCGACCGTTTCGGGGCGGGCCTGCAGGATGAACAGCTCGCCTGTGCATCCGTCTTTGGCCCACTCGATGTCCATTGGGGTTGGCCTGCCCCTCTGGCTGCTGTAGTGGCGCTCAATGCAAACGGCCCACCGGGCCAACTGCAACACCTCGGCATCGCTGATCGCAAACCGGCCCCGCAGCTCGGGCTCCACCGGTTCATGGCGCACCGGTTCATGGCGCATGCTGTCGTTGGCGTACACCATGCGAATCGCCTTGCTCCCAAGGCGTTTGCTGAGGATCGGTGCAAAACCTGTCGCCAAGGTGGGCTTGAAAACCAGGTATTCATCGGGATTCACCGCGCCCTGGACCACGGTTTCGCCAAGGCCATAGGCGGCCGTGAGCAGCACCGCATCACGAAAACCGGTTTCGGTGTCGATGCTGAACACCACCCCAGCTGCCGCCAGATCAGCACGCACCATGCGCTGCACTCCGATCGAGAGGGCCACCGCGAAGTGGTCATAGCCGTTGAACTGGCGGTAGGAGATAGCCCGGTCAGTGAACAGCGAGGCGTAACAGCGGCGGCAGGCCGCCAGCAGGGCCGCCTCGCCGTGCACGTTGAGGAAGGTTTCCTGCTGACCGGCAAAGCTGGCCTCGGGCAGGTCTTCGGCGGTAGCGCTGGAGCGCACAGCCACCGCGATGGCCCCCGCTGCCGTTCCAGACCCCAGCTTCCGATACGCCAGCAGGATGGCCTTCTCCAGATCCGCGGGCAATGGGGCCGCCAACACCAGGGAGCGGGCGGCAGCACCAGCGGCCTGAAGGGCGGCGATGTCGTTGCAATCGAGGCCATCTAAACAGGCCTGCAAGCCGGTCAGCAAACCAGGCAAGGCCAGAAAGCGCCGGTAGGCCCATGCCGTGGTGGCGAAGCCCTCGGGCACGCGCACGCCCTCGGCAGCCAGCGATCGAATCATCTCGCCAAGGGAGGCGTTCTTGCCCCCCACCACGCCAATCGCCTCGAGACCCACCGCCTCGAGGGGGAGCACGAGGTCCTGCATCAGCGCCACCGAAATTGAAAAAGCTGTGGAACCAGACGGCTCTGTCCCAAGGCTGGTGGTCCCTGGGGAGGCCTGCGTAGGCTGGGTGCGCTGCAGATGTTCTTTTGACCCGTCGTTGCTTCGCCCGGTTGCGGCCCTTTCAGCTCGCTCGCGCTTCAGGCTGGAGGACGTGGGGCATGGGCCTGGCCCTGGGGGTCCAGCTGATGCTGCCAACCACGGCCGCCCTGGCCATACCCGAAGACGCTGCGCTACAGAAATTGTCGGTGATCCCGGTTTTCGTTCTAACCAACGACAAAGGCGTACCCCTGCCCATCCCGCGCGATAAGACCCTGATCCTGCCGATGTACCTGGAGCGCAGCCAAGCCAACCAGGAACTGGCCAACTTCACCAAGGCCAACCCCCAGATCAAGGCCCAAATCTTGGCCCTGCCACTCAATGTGGCCAACCAAAAGGTCGACGAGCTCAACAAGCAGCTCAAGGATGGCCAAACCATGGTCGCCCCGGTGGTCTCCAATGACCGTGATCGGCAGCAGGCCATCGCCATCCTCAAGCAGCAGGGTCTCAACGAGAGCCAGATCCAGGAGGGGCTCAGCACCCCTGTCTTCTTTACCCGCCCATTCCTCACCATCAACACCCCCCAGGGACCCCGTGGGGTGTTCTTCTTCCGCTACAACGATTTGCAGAAGGCCCTCTCCGGAATCCCTGACTCCAAGAAACTCGTTCCCCAGGCCGCCGACCTCCCTGCCGCGTTGCGCGAAATCATCAAGGCCAAGGATGACGTCTTCGTGTTTTTCCCCACCCCCGAGTATTTCCAACTGGTGGAAGAGCAACAGAAGGCCAAAGGAGGCCGGCCTCCCTCTGCCAGCGGAGCCTCAGCTCCGGCAGCAGGCCCCCAACCACTGCCTGCGCCCCGCTAAGGCCTGGGCCCCGCTAAGGCTGCGGTGGCTGGTCTGGATCGTTCTCGGGCACCGGTTCAGGCAGCAACTGGGCTAAGAGCCCTGAGGCCATCAACACGCCCCCCAAGCTGAGGGCCAGGTTGCGGTTTTCAGCAGCCGAGCCCTCAGCCCAAACCCCAGCGGCAAGAAACGCCCCGCCCAGGAGTAGGGCAGGCACCAGCACGATGCCTTTGGCCGTTCGATTCAGACTCATGATCGACAGGGTTCGATGGTCCGGCCAAAACCGGCCTGCACCAGATCGCCTGCCAGGTCAGTGCCGCGATCCAGGCGTTCAACCTGGGCCAGCAAGGTGCCATCGGCCTGCCCCACTGGGCGCAGATTGACCCGGGTGCGCCGCGGCAATTGCTGCCTTAGCCAGGTGGTAGCCGGTGCAGTCTGCTCGGGTGTGAGCTCAAAACAGGCCAATTGAACGGTGTAGCTGCGATTGCCATCACCCAGCTGGAGCAAGCTGGCCGTGCGCACTTGCAACACCTCGGCAGCCTGCAAGGGACCTCCCCAGCCCAACAAGGCAACCATCAAGGGTGCCAGGGTCAGCAGGCACCCAGCCAGCAAGGAGACCAGGCTTCGGGACAGCCTTCGGGACCCGCTCAAAGCTTGGCGCCGCAACTGGGGCAATACAGATGCGCGCTGGCCGTACTGGAGCCACAACTGCCGCACTGCCGCGTGGTGTCAATGGCCAGTTCGGGATGGCTTGGCAGGCCCACCATCTGGGCATTGCTGGCCCCCGGGGGCACCATCGGATAGCAATTTTCATTGCGGCGAACCCGCACGTCAATGAATGCCGGACCCGGATGACGCAGGGCCTCAAGCAGCTGCTGGCGCAGCTGACTGCGCTCGGTGATCTGGACCCCCTTGACCCCGAAGGCTTCGGCAAGGCCCACGAAATCGGGCATGCCACCAGTCATCTCAGACGAGGAGTAGCGCTCCTCGTAGAAGCTTTCCTGCCACTGGCGCACCATGCCCTGCCAGCCGTTGTTGATCACCACCACCTTGACCGGCAGCTGGTATTGGCTGAGGGTACCGAGCTCTTGGATGTTCATCAGGATGCTGGCGTCGCCGGCCACGCAGATGACCTGCTCACCTGGAAAGGCGGTCTGAACCCCCATGGCTGCGGGCATGCCGAACCCCATGGTGCCCAAGCCCGCACTGCTAATCCAGCGGCGCGGGCCATTGTGTAGAAACTGGGCCGCCCACATCTGGTGCTGGCCCACATCGGTGGTGTAGAAGGCGTCGGGAGCCAGATCCCGCAGCGCCACCATCACCTCCTGGGGAGCGATCGCACCCGTGGGCTCTGGCACCACCAGAGGGTAATGATGCTTCCAGGTTTCGATCCGATCCAGCCAGGCCTCGGTTCGGCCTTCCGAGCTCTCCCCCTCAGAAAGAGCGAGCAGGGCCTCCAAGGCCGCTTTGACATCAGAGACCACAGCCACATCGGGGAGCCTGGTCTTGCCCATCTCGGCGGCATCAATATCGATGTGAATCACCTGGGCCCGGGGGGCAAACCCATCCAGCCGGCCGGTGACGCGGTCATCAAAACGAGCACCGGTGGCGATGAGCAGATCGCATTCTGTAACGGCAAAATTGGCATAGGCCGTGCCATGCATGCCGAGCATTCCCACGGCCAGCGGTTCTTTCTCGTCGAAGACACCTTTGCCCATCAAGGTGGTGGTGACGGGCAACCGGAACCGTTGGGCCAGCTGCAGAACCTGGACATGGGCGCCACTGCTGATGGCCCCACCCCCCACATAGAGCAACGGACGACGCGCCTGGCGGATCAGCTTCAGCGCTGCCCCAATCGCTCCGGGCTGGGGCGCCGGGGGCATATGGAAACCAGCCGGCACGACCGAGCCCGGCGCCACGGGCACATAGTCAAATTCTTCGGTGCCCACATCCTTGGGCACATCGATCAGAACCGGACCAGGACGGCCGCTGGCGGCAATCAAAAAGGCTTCGGCCACGATGCGACCGATGTCGCGGGGGTCGCGCACCACCCACGAGTGTTTGACGATCGGCAGGGTGATGCCAAAGATGTCGGTTTCCTGGAAGGCATCGGTGCCAATCGAGGCCCGGGGTACCTGGCCGGTGATCACCACCATGGGCACCGAATCCATCTGGGCTGTGGCGATGCCGGTGACCAAGTTGGTGGCGCCGGGCCCGGAGGTGCCAAAGCAAACGCCCACCTGGCCCGTGGCCCGGGCATAGGCATCGGCAGCATGGGTGCCGCCCTGCTCGTGGCGGACCAAAATGTGCTTCAACCAGCCCCTGGCCTCAGCCTTGTGGAGCTCGTCGTAGATGGGCAGGATGGCGCCACCGGGGTAGCCAAAGATGTGCTTGACCCCGTGGCGATGCAGCGCATCCATGAGCGCGTAGGCCCCCTTCACACGGATGGGAATGCCGGTGGAGGCGTCAATGACCCCAGGTTCATGCCCCGAGGTGAAGGAGCCAGTTGAGCTCGCGGGCTGAACCGCAGGAGTGAGGGGCGTGAGCGTCACGGCTGCAGTGGGCCAGTCAGTCTGACCGCGTTAATTGATCCCAACCCTAGGTGCCGGTTGGGATTTTGACGCCTGTTGCGAGCGCCGGCTGGCCGCCATTGCCCGCAAGAGGCGGGCCGGGTCAAGCCAGCGCCCCTGGTGACGCACCCCCCAGTGCAGGTGGGGGCCGGTGGTGCGCCCACTGAGCCCCACATGGCCAATCAACTGGCCTGTGCGCACCCCCTGGCCCGGCAACAACAACACTGACCCGCTGCGGTAGGCACCGCCATGGGCCGTGCCGGCCAGATGGCAATAGATGTGTTCGTAGCTGCCTGAACGCACCACCAACCCCACCCCGCAGGCACCGTCACGGATGACCTCTTGCACCATGCCTCCCCACCAGCTGTAGATCGCCGAACCCAGCGGTGCAGCGATGTCGAGGCCCTGATGGGTCTCCACGCTGCCGCCTGGGCCCAAACGGCTGCCGTAATGGCTGGAGTACCCCAAAAAGCTGCCAACCGGGAAGGCGCCCAGTCGCCAGGGATTCTGGGCGGTGGCTGGGAGGGCAAAGCCCATCGCCATCAACTCCAGCACCAGCAACGCAAGGGCCCCAACTGGGCCAACCCGTCTAGAGCAGGCCCAGGGCATGGAGTGGGCCTCGACCACTCAGTAACTCCAGCAGGAAAGCGGAGAAACCGACCATCGCCAAGCGCCCATTCCAGACCTCTGAACTGTTATTCCAGCCCCACGCCCACTTGTCCTGGGGATAGAGCTTGACCTTGGTTGGGAGCTCTGCAGCCTGGTCGAGGTTGACCTCGGGGCCGGCGAGGGCCTGCTGCACCAGATCGGCCAGGCCGCTGATGAAGGTGGTGTCCGTGTCGAGAGCCGGCACCCGCCGAAAGTTAGAGATGCCCGCCTCGGTGGCAATCTCCCGGTATTCGATGTCGATTTCCTCGAGGGTTTCGATGTGTTCGCTCACGAAACTGATCGGAACCACCACCAGATCTTTCACCCCAGCGACACCGAGGTCGTTGAGGGCATCGTCGGTGTAGGGCCTGAGCCATTCCACCGGCCCAACCCGGCTCTGATAAGCAAGGGTATGGGGATTGCCGTGGCCGACCAACTCGGCCAAACGGTCCATGATCAACAGGCTGCAGGCTTGAATTTCTTGCTGATAGGGATCTCCTGCCTCTTCGACGTAGCTCTTGGGTACCCCGTGGGCACTAAAAAACACGTGGGCCGTGGCTGGATCGGGGCAGGCCTGCACATCCCGGGCAATCAGGCGAGCCATGGCATCCACATAGCCCGGATGGTCGAAATAGCTGCGAATGCAACGAATCGGCAACTTGGCAAAGGCAGGGTCTGCCTGGCGAAGCCGCTGTAGCTCACGAAAACTGGAGCCACTGGTGCTGATCGAGAAATGGGGATAGAGGGGCAACACCACCACCTCGTCGATGCCGTCGGCCTTGATATCGGCAACCGCCGATTCAGTGAAGGGATGCCAGTAGCGCATCGCCACGTAACTGGTCGCCTCAATACCGCGGCTGCGCAGGGTGCTCTGGAGCTCGCGCGCCTGCTGCTCGGTAATGCGGCGCAGGGGGGAGCCGCCACCGATCGAGCGGTAGGCCTCCTGAGACTTGCCCGCCCTCAGGCTGCTGATCAACCAGGCCAGCGGCTTCTGTAGCGCTGGATTGGGCAGCCTGATGATCTCAGGATCAGAAAATAAGTTGTAGAGGAACGGTCCGACGTCCTGAATGCGTTCAGGACCGCCGAGGTTCAACAACAGCACGCCAACCTTGGCCATGCCCCGATCCGTGCTGTAGAGAAGACCAGAGCGTAACGCTGACAGGCCGGGGCCTGGCCGAGAACCGCCAGGCTCGATAGGTTCGGCGTCCATGCATGGGGCCGAGACCTGGCCGAGACCTTGGTCCCAACCAACCGGCTGATGCCCGCCCGAGACCGCGCCGCTTCGGAGCTCTCCCCAACGTTGGCCCCAGAAGCGGCCACGCTCGCGGCAGCCTTGCAACACCACAACGCCCTCGTGGCCGCCGCAGGGATCCGGCTGAGACTCGAACAGCGCGGCGATCGGCTGGGACTACGCGGCCCCCTGCCCTGCCGCACCGGCAGGGCAGGGGAGAGTGAAAAGTGGCGGGTGCAGCGGTTGAGCCTGGGGTGCCCAGCCACTCCAGAGGGGTTGCAACAGGCCCATCGCCAGCTGCTGCAGGTGCAGCAAAGTTTGGAGCTGGGTCAATTTGACTGGCACGAGTGGCTCCGTTGCACCGTGGCCACCGAGAAGGAACCCGGGGCCCGTCGCTGGGCCCAAGCCGAAGTGGCAGCGCCCGGACCAACAGCTCTTGAGGCCCAGTTGCAGGCCTTTGAAACGCGTTTTTTTGCCGATCCTCGACGCCGCCGCAACCCGGCCGGGACCCGCACCACCTGGAGCGGTGCCTACCGGCCCTACCTGCGTCGCGTGGCCCAGCTGGGCGCGGTCCACGGCCTCGCTCTGGAGCTGCCGTTGCTGGAGCTGGCGCTGGAGAGCTACGCCTCCACCAGTCGAAGCCGGCAGCAATGTGCAACAGCCTTGGCGGCCCTGGCCAAAGAGACGAATTTGGCCCTGCCCCCAGACTGGGGCGAGCGCGGCGGCGGCTATGGCCTCCATGCGGCCCAATTTCGTCAACTGCCCAGTGACCGCCAGATCCTTGAGCTGGTCGACCTGATCCCCAACCCCCGCTGGCGACTCGCCTACGGGCTGATGGCCGCCTATGGCCTCCGCAACCACGAGGTCTTTTTCACCGACCTCTCCAGCCTGGCCGAGGGCGGCGACCGGGTGATCCGGGTGTTGCCCACCAGCAAGACCGGCGAACATCAGGTGTGGCCGTTCCAGCCCGAGTGGGTGACCCACTTCGGGCTCGAGGCCCTCGCCAACCAGCCGAGTGCACTGCCGCCGGTCTGTACGGACTTGCGCCGCACCACGCTTCAACAGGTCGGACGCCGGGTGGCCGAGCAGTTTCGACGCTACGGGCTGCCGATCACCCCCTACGACCTACGCCACGCCTGGGCGGTGCGCACCATTCACATCGGCCTTCCCGATACCGTGGCCGCCCGCATGATGGGGCACTCGGTGACCATCCACACCCGCACTTACCACCACTGGATCACCCGCCGCGACCAGCAGCAGGCGGTCGACGCAGCCCTCGCACGCTCGAACCGTGCTGTGGCGTGATGGCCTGCCCCCAGACCCAGGCCCCCGCAAGCCACCCCCCACTGGCATGACCAACCCAAACTGACCAACCCAAACTGAGCAACCCAAAGTGACCAGCCCAAAATGACCAGCCCGCTGCGCACTCTGGCCTACCGCCACCGCTGGCTCTACGACAGCGTGACTGCCATCTCGGCCGTGGCGGTAGGGGGGGTGGAACGGCTGCGGGATCTTGGCGCCGACTGGCTGGCCGAGGCCATTGGGGCTGGCGCCATTGGGGCTGGCGCCAGCGTGCTCGATCTCTGCTGCGGCGGCGGTGACGCGGCCATCGCCCTGGCGAGCCGAGGCTTTGCCGTGACCGGGCTCGATGTGGCTCCACGGGCCCTGGAGCAGGCGGCCCGTAGGGCGCCACAGCTCAGCTGGATTGAAGGGCTTGCCGAGGATCCCCCCTTTTCAGCCGGAACCTTTGATGCCGTCCAGATCTCATTGGCCTTGCATGAATTCACCCCCGAGGAGCGGCGGGCGGTGCTGGTGGCCTGTCACCGGGTTCTGAAGCCCAACGGGGTTCTCGTGGTCGTGGATCTCCACGCCGCCAAAGGGGTGATGGCCCTGCCCCAGGCCGTGTTCTGCCACCTGTTTGAAACCGAGACCGCCCAGATGTTTCTGGCCGACAACCTGGGCGACCAGCTCGAAGAAGCCGGCTTCGAACTGGTTCGCAGCGAGGTGCTGGCCATGGGAGCCCTGCAACGGCTGCTGGCTCGGCGCCAGAGTGTTGGCCATCTGTGACGCCCCCCACCATGCCCCCCTCTGCCTCAGAGCTGGATGAAACCGCCGCTGAGCTGGGCCCAGGCGGCGACCTGGCCCCCGAGGCCACCCAGGAGGCCTACCGGCGCCGCATGCAACGCCGCCAGGAGGTGCAGCGGCAGCGGGTGGGAGAACGCAACCAAGAAAAAGGCCTGGTGATGGTGTTCACCGGCGATGGCAAGGGCAAAACCACTGCGGCTTTGGGCCTGGTGCTGCGCACCCTCGGCCATGGGGAGCAGGTGGCCGTGGTGCAGTTCATCAAAGGGGGCTGGCAGCCAGGCGAAGCCAAGGCCCTCAAGGTGTTTGGCGACGCCCTGCACTGGCATGCCCTCGGGGAGGGCTTCACCTGGGAGACCCAGGACCGCGACCGGGATCGGCTACTGGTTCAGAAAGCCTGGGACCGCTCCCTCACCTACCTGGCCGATGGCGGCCGCAAGCTGGTGGTGCTCGACGAGGTCAATGTGGCCCTCAAACTGGGCTATCTGGCCGTCGACCAGGTGCTCGAGGGTCTCAACCAGCGACCTGAGCTCACCCATGTGGCCCTCACCGGTCGAGGGGCACCGGCAGCGTTGCTGGAACGGGCCGACCTGGTCACCGAGATGAAGCTGCTGCGACACCCTTTTCGCGAGCAGGGGGTCAAGGCCCAGGCTGGAATCGAGTTTTGAGTGCTGGCAAGAGCGCAGGCCGTTGCTACGGTGCCAGAAATTAAGGGTATCGATGGGATACAAGCGCGTTTTGCTCAAACTCAGCGGAGAGGCGCTGATGGGGGAGCAGGGCTACGGCATTGACCCGGCCATCGTGCAATCCATCTCGACTGATGTGGCCGCCTGCGTGGCCGATGGCACCCAGCTGGCCATCGTGGTGGGCGGCGGCAATATCTTTCGCGGCCTCAAGGGCAGTGCCGCCGGCATGGACCGGGCCACGGCCGACTACGTCGGCATGCTCGCCACTGTGATGAATGCCATCACCCTCCAGGACGGCCTCGAACGGGCCGGGATTCCGACAAGAGTTCAGAGCGCGATCTCGATGCAGGAGGTGGCCGAGCCCTACATCCGCCGCAAGGCGATCCGGCACATGGAAAAAGGCCGGGTGGTGATCTTTGCCGCCGGCACGGGCAACCCCTTCTTCACCACCGATACCACCGCGGCCCTGCGCGCCGCCGAGATCAACGCCGATGTGGTCTTCAAGGCCACCAAGGTCGACGGTGTCTATGACAAGGATCCGGCCAAGCACCCCGATGCGGTCCGGTATGAAAGCCTCACTTTTCTCGATGTGCTGAGCGGCGAACTGGAGGTGATGGACAGCACGGCCATTGCCCTCTGCAAAGACAATGCGATCCCAATCGTGGTATTTGATCTGTTCGGTCCCGGCAACATCGGTCGGGCCGTGGCCGGCCATCCGATCGGCACTCGCATCACCCCCTGAGCCATGGACCTCGAAGCCAGCATGCGCAAGTCGCTGGAATCCACCCAGCGCACCTTCAACACGATTCGCACCGGCCGGGCCAACCCCTCCCTGCTCGACAAGATCCAGGTCGAGTACTACGGGGCCGACACGCCCTTGAAGTCACTGGCGACCCTCTCCACCCCCGACGCCCAAACGATTCAGATCCAGCCGTTTGATTCCAGTGCCATGGGGCTGATCGAAAAGGCGATCGCCACCAGTGACCTGGGCCTCACCTGCAACAACGACGGCAAGGTCATCCGGATCAACATCCCGCCCCTCACTGAGGCAAGGCGCAAGGATTTCTGCAAACTGGCCGCCAAATACGCCGAGGAGGGCAAAGTGGCTCTGCGCAACATCCGACGCGACGGCATCGATCGGATCAAGAAGCAGGAAAAAGACGGCGAACTCTCCGAAGATCAGAGCCGTGATCAGCAGGACAAGGTCCAGAAACAGACCGACAAGTTCATCGCCGAACTGGACAAACAACTCGCCGAGAAAGAAGCCGACATTCTCAAGGTGTGAAGGAAGTTGATGTTGCGGTGGTTGGTGCAGGCGCCGGAGGCTCTGCCTGCGCCTTCCACCTGGCTCAAGCCGGTCGCTCGGTCGTGGTGCTCGAACAGGGCGACTGGCCGAGATCCAAGGCCTGTGGCGGCGGCATGGCCGCATCGGTGCAGCGCTGGTTTCCCTTTGACCTGAGCCCGGCGGTGGACCAGGTGATCCGCCAGGTGCGCTTCACCTGGTGCCTGGAAGACCCGGTCACGGCCGTGCTGCCGGGTGACTCGCCATTTTGGATCGTGCGCCGCTCCAGGCTGGATGCCTTCTTGATTGAACAGGCGACCCTCGCCGGCGCCGAGCTGCAGCAGCAATGGCCCGTGCACACGGTCAACAGAGAGGGATCCCTGTGGAGGCTGGCCGGACCGGCCGGCGAGCTGTTTGCCCGCAGTGTGGTGATCGCCGATGGGTCGAGCTCACGACTGGCGGGGCCACTGGGGCTTGGGCCTGCCAAGCCGCGCTTTGCTACCACGATGTCGGTGGAGCTGGAGGGGGCGACCAGCGAGCCCGATACGGCCCGGTTTGAATTTGGCCTGGTGCGCCATGGCTTCTGCTGGGCTTTTCCCCGCCAGGGGGGATTCAGCATCGGCGTTGGTACATTCATCGGCCGCGATGCCAGCGATCAGGCCGCCCAAACCGATGCGGTGCTGGATCAACTCCTACCCAGTCTTGGATTTCAGGCCGGGGATGGAGAACGCCGGGGTGGCCAGCTGCGCATCTGGGATGGCCACCACCGGCTCCACGGCGATGGACTGATCGTCGTCGGTGATGGGGCCTCGCTGTGCGATCCCTTCCTCGCCGAGGGCATCCGGCCAGCCCTGATGAGTGGCACCTATGGCGCCCAGGCCCTGGATCGCTGGCTTGGCGCCAACCCCGGCTCCCTCGCCGAGTACACCGTGACGATGCGCCAGGCCTGGGGGGAATCGATGGCCTGGGGCAAACGCATTGCCCAGGTTTTTTATCGGGTGCCGAAGGTGGGCTACCAGCTGGGAATCAAGCGGCCTACAGCTCCACAACGGATCGCCCAGATCCTCTCCGGAGAGATGGGCTACGGCGACATCGCCCAGCGGGTGATCCGCCGGCTGCTCTTCCAGGGCAACCGTTGAAAACTGGCTTCAAACCTTGGTGCAATCCCTCAGCTGACGAAGGCGCTGGTCGATCGAGCCCAACAACTCAATGGCAAACATCGGCGATTCCTGTACAGCGAACAGGAACTTCTCACGGTTCATCACCAGCACCTTGCAGGGTGTCATCGCCCTGGCGTTGCCATAGCGGCGATGGTCATGGGTGACGAGGGCGCCGGCCCCAAACACATCGCCGGCCTTGATCTCCTCGTGGCCCACGTCGCCATTCCAGCTCAACTGAACACTGCCCTCAAGCAGACCAAACATGCAATCGCCCGACTCTCCCGAGCGAAAAATCAGATCACCGGGGTTGACCTGCTTAACTTCGCCGGTGCTGGCTAAAGCTCGCATCGTGTCGAGGGCATTCACGGCAGGGGAAACGATGCAGCAAGGCTCCGATTGTGCACGACCAACGTCAAGGTCTGATTAAGAAGGTCTGACTAAGAAGGTCTGATTAAGGCTGCTGACCCAGGCCAGCAGGCCCAAAACCCATTCCACCCCTGACCTCCCCAACGAAATCATTGCGTGGAAAAAATCTCATGCACGGCATGGTTGAAGGCTGCGCCGCCCTAAATTTCAGCGAGACGTTGGGCCAACTGAACCTCGAGGGTTTCGATCGCCTTGCAGAAACCCCGAATACCCTCATCAAGCTTCTCGGTGGCCATGGTGTCGGCGGCCATCATCTGGCGAAAATGGACCTCATCCAGTTGGAATTGAGCCTCGGTGGGGGCGGGATCAAAGGCATTGAGCTTGCGCTCCAGTTCCCCTTCGGTGGACCGCAGCTGATCGAGCAGAACCGGTGAAATGGTCAGCAGGTCGCAACCAGCGAGTTCGATGATTTCGTCGATGTTGCGGAAGCTGGCGCCCATCACCTCGGTCTTGTAGCCGTAGGTCTTGAAATAATTGAAGATCTGGCTCACTGAGACCACACCGGGATCTTCAGGCCCTGGATAGTGATCGCGGCCTGTTGATTTCTTGTACCAATCGAGGATGCGGCCCACAAAGGGTGAAATCAGAGTGACGCCGGCCTCGGCACAGGCAACGGCCTGGGCAAATCCAAACAACAGGGTGAGATTGCAGTGGATGCCTTCGCGCTCCAGCTGCTCTGCGGCACAGATCCCCTCCCAGGTCGAGGCAATCTTGATGAGCACCCGATCGCGGCCGATGCCGGCGTCGTGATAGAGACCGATCAACTTACGAGCCTTGGCCATCGTGGCCTCGGTATCGAAGCTCAGACGAGCGTCCACTTCAGTGGACACCCGTCCGGGCACGATCTTGAGAATCTCCTTACCGAAGGTGACGCAGATCTCATCCAGTGTTTCAGCCACAACGGCTTCGGCCGTGGCGGAGGCTCCCAGCAAAGCCCTCGATTCCTGCAGGGAGCGATCAATCAGCTCCTGGTAGGTGGGGATCTGGGCCGCCGCAAGAATCAGCGAGGGGTTGGTGGTCGCGTCACGGGGAGTGAACTGCTTGATGGCATCGATATCGCCGGTGTCGGCGACCACCACGGTCATGGCGGCAAGTTGGTCGAGCAGGTTGGCCATGCGGGTTCGCCTCATTCAGGCCCAAGTGAATCAACGCTAGCCAGCACAGCCCAAGTGCCTAGAGGGGGAGTGCCAACCTTGTGGGAACAGAAACCTGGACGCCCCCACCCACTCCAAGCTCAACCGAGCTCAAACAGCTCTGGGCTTGGCCTTTGGCTTGCCTGTGGGACCTGAGGGAGGAATCCGCTCCAACACCAACAGCGCATCGATGATCTGCTTGGCCACCGGCACCGCCACCGTGGAACCAAAGACCATCCCACCCTTGGGTTCGTCGACAACCACGAGCACCACGTAGCGGGGATTATCCATCGGCAGGTGCGCCACAAAACTGGTGATCAGGGCGCCGGGGATGTAAACCCCGTTTTCAGCCTTCTGGGCCGTTCCCGTCTTGCCGCCGATGCGATACCCCGGCACCTTGACCGCCAGGTTGCCCTGCGAGACCACCGACTCCATCCAGGCCATCACCTGTTTGGTGACGGCCGGATCGAGCAACTGAATTCCGCTGGCCGCACCCGGGCTCGCCAGCGCCTCGCCGGAGCGCAGCCCCCTGGTGATGTGGGGGCTCACCAACCGACCGCCATTGGCCAGCATGGCGTGGAGCTGGAGCAGCTTCAACGGGGTGAGCGAAAAGCCCTGGCCAAAGGCGGCAACCGCAGGCTCGATGGGATGGCTGATGAACTGGTTACGGTCTTTGAGCTGACCGGCGACCGCCCCGGGCAGGTCGGTGTCAGGGCGGGCGTTGATGCCGAGGGCATTGAGCCAGAACCAAAAGCGTTCGCGCTTCACCTTGGCCATCGCCTTGACCATGGCCACGTTGCTGGAGACCTGGAGCACGGTGGCGTAATCGATCAGGCCATTGGCCTTCTTGTCGTGGTTGAAAATCGGCCAACCACCAATGCTGAGTGAACCATTGTCGGTCTCTTTTCCAGTCGGATTGATCGCCTTTTCCTGCAGGGCTAGGGCGAGGTTGATCGGCTTGAAGGTGGAACCGGGTTCATAGAGATCTTGGACCGACCATTCACGGAACAAGCCGGGATTAAAGGCCCAGAACCGGTTGGGGTCGTAGGTGGGGGTGGAGGCCAGGGCGAGCATTTCGCCATTGCGCACATCCATCACCAGTGCCGCCCCACGCTTGGCATTCCAGTGCTTGACCTGCTTGGCCAGGGCCTGCTGGGCCACCTGCTGCAGACGTGAATCAAGCGTGAGCTGCAGACGCAGGTCGTCGCCATAGAGCGATCCAGCCACCAAGCCCTCAGGAAGCGGCGTGCCATCGGCGCCGCGGCGCATGCGCAGGATCTCCTCCTGACGCCGCAGGTCGCGGTCACGGCTCTGCTCAAGACCCGCCTGGGGGACCCGCTCCAGGTTGAGGAAGCCCACGACGTTGGCAAACAGCTGACCCTGGGGATAGATGCGATGGGGATAGGCCTCGAGGTCTAGGCCGCTGATGCCCAGTCGCCTGACCCTTTCAGCCGTTTCCGGATCGATCTCGCTGCGCAACTTGACGCCGCTTTGGCGACTGCCGAGGTTGGCGAGCAACAACGCCTTGGGCTGGGCCAGCACCGGGGCCAGCCGATCGGCCACCTCAGCCGCCGTACGCACCTGGCGGGGGTCATCGCCAGGGAAGTTGAAATAGCGGGGATGGGCCCAGAGCGTGAAGCGCTGTTCGTCGAGGGCCACCAGCTGGCCATTGCGATCGACGATCGTGCGGCGCTTGCCGATCGGCGCAATCGACTGGGTCTGAATGGCCCGGGCGCGCTTCTGGAGATTGCCGCCATCGGCAACCTGCAGCCAGGCCAGCCGGGCACCAAGCCCAAGCAAACCAAACGCCAAAATGGTGTAAACCGCCACCAAACGGCCGAGCGGAACGGGCTGCAGCTCCACAACCCTGCGGCGTGATCGCCGGGTTCCCTGGGCCGGCATCGGCTCAGTACCCAGAAGAAATAAGACCCCAGTGGAGGCCATCGGGCAACGCCAACGGCAAGGCCGAAGCAGGGGGAGCCGCCGGCGGCGCCAGATGCACCAACTGATCACTGCTGGTGGGAACCAGCCAGCCGGGTCGGCGAATCGCGCCGAGATGATGCTGCTCCAGCAGGGCCGATGCCTCCTGGAGGCGGTGTTCCAGGACCTGGGTGGCCTCCAGGCTCTGATAGTTGCGACCCCACTGGTTTTGCCAGTGGAGGGTCAGGGCACTGAGGCCGAGCATGGCGATCGCCAGGCCAGCGAGGGTGCCGTCGGTGGCGCGGTGCAGTCCTGCCAGCCAGGGGGCCTGACGCACCACCTTGCGGGCCGAGAGGGAGCCCTCGATGAGCGACAAAGGGCGTCGCAGGGGTGCGACGACTCGTGCGAGCCGGGCGGGTGTGCGGTCTGCGGATCGCTTGGCGGGCGTGGCAAACAACGGCTAGTCGTGCATTCAGCGCAAGTGAACCACCCTCTGAGTCGCCGGGCAAGGGAGCCGCGCCATGGATTCAGCCAGCCAACAGGAGCAAATTGGCAAAGGTGAGGCCATTCCAAAGGCCGTGCATCAAGACACTGGCGCCAAGCCGCCCGCCCGAGAGGCGCAGCCAGCCAAGTCCTAATCCCAACACAAACAGAGGTGCAAACTCACCAAGGCTGAGGTGGGCCAAGGCAAAGAAGGCCGCGCTGAGCACCACCCCCCAGCCGCCACCCCACTGACGCGCCAGCACCGGTAAGAGCACACCGCGAAACAGCGTCTCTTCAAAGAGGGGCGCCAGAACCATGGCCGTCAGGCCAAACAGGGCCAGGGCCAAGGGGCTTGGACTGGTGAGCACCAGATCCAGCAGGGGATTGCTGCCGCCTGGATCGCCCCAGAGGGTCTCGAGCAACCAACCCACCAAGGCCACCAGGGGGAGCACCATCAGCAACAGGGCCAGGGCCCGGCGGAGGCTGAGGGCCACCGGCCGCCAACGCCATTGCAACCAGCCCTGGCTGGGCATGGGTCCCCGTCGACGCAGGAGCGCCGCCAGAATCAAAAGAGGGCCCAGCATGAGGGCCAGATACAGCAACAGGACACTGAGGCCCTGTTGCAGGGGCGGGTTGGCCGCCAGAGGGGCAAGGACCTGGCCCAGCAACGGCACCACCACCAGCGGGGTGAGCAGCTCCCCGAGCACCACAAACCCCCCCGCCACAAGCAGCGTCACATCAACCAGGCTGAGCGGGGGGCCTTCCAGCGGAGCCAGGGCGGGCAAGCGGCGCCGCCAAGCCAGCCACAGCTGACGCAGCAGCAGGGCCAGGCCCACCAGCATCAAACCAACCGGGGCCAAGGTGATCGCCAGGAGCCGAGCCAAAGCCTGCCGCTGCAGCGTGGCGTTGCCACAGGGTCCGGCCAATCCGCCCTTGAGCTGGCAGAGCAACTGGGTCTGCAGGGCCGTGGGCTGGGCCACGATGCCAATCGCATCGGGCGATTTCGAATCGGACGAGTTGGGATCGGGCGAGTTCAGATCGGGCAAGCTGGCCAGCACTTGGCGGGCCACGCCGTCATGGCCGGCCAAGTGCTCGAGCAGGGCCCAGGTGTAGCGCTGTTGCGGAGGCAGGGCCTGCTGTGCCGTTCCGGCCTGACGGCCAAGCTCCTGGCGAAGGGCCTCGGCGGGATCGGGGCCGAGCAGCATCGCTCCGAGCGGTGAGCGCAGCTGCGGTTCGGCCAGCACGGCCAACTCGAGCTGGCGCCGTTGAAGGGAATTGCCCACCGAGGGGCGCTCGAGGCTGGTGAGCAGGCCATTGATCCACAACAGTGCCGTGAGCAGCAAGCTGATCAAGGCAAGCCAGCCCTTCCAACTGCGCCATTCGCCCACTGGAGCACCCCCAGGTGCGGATTGGGGGCCCGACTCAGGCCGCGACTCTGGTGATCCCATCGCAGCAGCTGGCCACAAACCTTCGCGATTCTCCCTCGGCGAGCAGCCAAACCCCCTTGATCTGGGCCCTCCCATACAGTGACTGGGAGCAGCAACCCCTTTGTGTCGCTTCGGATTGTGCTGGTCCGCCATGGGCTGAGCAGCTTCAACGTCGAGCACCGCATCCAGGGGCGTGATGACCTGTCCGACCTCACCGAAGCGGGGATTCAACAGGCGGCCGACACCGGTGAGGCCCTGCGCGACCTGCACATCGATGCCGCCTATACCTCGCCACTCCGCCGGGCGAGCGCCACGGCCAGCCGCCTGTTGCAGGCCCAGGGCCAGGGGCTGCGGGCCCAGCCCATCAACGACCTGCTTGAAATTGATCTGGAACCCTGGAGCGGCCTGCTGCGTCAGGAGGTCAAGGAACGGTTCCCCGCGGCTGAGCGCCAGTGGCGTGAAGCCCCCCAAAACCTTGAACTGCAACGAAGCGATGGCAGCGGCTACCGCCCCCTGATCGAGCTGATGGAGCAGGCAGAACGCTTCCGGCTGGGCTTGCTGCAGCGCCATGCCGCGGCTCTGCAAGGCCAGGCCTCCGAGACCGTGCTGGTGGTGGGCCACAACGCAATTTTGCGGGCCCTGGTGCTGCGGCTGCTCAACCTGCCTGCGAGCGGCTTCCGCCGCCTCCAGGTCGACAACGCCTCCATTTCGGTGCTCAACCTGGATGGGACCGCAGGAGTTGGAGGCGGCGCCGTTCAGATCGAGTCGCTCAATGGCACGGCCCATCTGGGAACTCCCCTACCGAGCAAGGGAAGCGGTGCCCGCCTCCTGCTGGTGCGGCACGGGGAAACGGACTGGAATCGCCAGGGTCGCTTCCAAGGCCAGATCGACATCCCCCTCAACGCCAACGGCCATGCCCAGGCCGAGGCCGCCAGGAGTTTCTTGGCCAACATCACGCTGCAGCGTGCCTACACCAGCGTGATGGCCCGACCCCGTCAAACGGCCGAGACGATCTTGCGCAGCCACCCCGGTGTGCCCTTGACCAGCACCACCGGGCTGGTCGAGATCGGCCACGGTCTCTGGGAAGGCAAGCTCGAATCCGAAATCAGTTCAGGCTGGCCCCAGCTGCTGGCCGATTGGAAACAGGCCCCCCAGACCGTGCAAATGCCTGGCGGTGAAACGATCCAGGAGGTCTGGGACCGTTCCGTGGGCTGCTGGCAGAGCATTGCGGCCAGCCTCGATCCCAAAGAAACGGCCCTGGTGGTGGCCCACGATGCGGTCAACAAAACCATCCTCTGTGCCCTGCTCGGCCTTACCCCAGCCGACATCTGGACCATTAAACAAGGCAACGGTGGCGTCACCGTGATCGACTATCCAACCCAGCAATCTGGGCCCGTGGTGGCTGCGCTGAATCTCACCCACCATCTGGGCGGGGTTCTCGATCGCACCGCGGCCGGGGCCCTCTAGAGCCACCACCCCATAGTGACCCCGCCGATGGCTCCACTGGCCCCCCCCCTCTGGCTTGCAGACCTTGAGCTGCTGAGGGGGCCAGGCGAAGCCCTCGAACGCGGCGATGCCCTGATCGACCCCAACGGCTGCCTGCTGGAGCTGGGCCCTGCCGCTGCGGATCGGGCCCACGCCTTGGGCCTTGAACCCCATCCAAGCCCTGGACACCTGCTGGCACCGGCCCTGGTGGATCCCCATAGCGTGCTGGAGGACCCGCTCACGGGCCGGGCCGAAAACCTCGAGAGCCTCGCCGCCGCCGCCATCCAAGGTGGCTATGGCCAGGTTGCCCTGCTGCCTTGGGCCCAGCTGCCGCGCGATCACCCCACGCTGCTGTCACTTCGCTGGGACACGCCGCTGCAACTGCACCTGTGGGCAAGCTTCAGCCTGGCCAATGCCGACGAGCAACTGGCCCCCCACAGTGACCTCCTGGCCGCGGGATCGATTGGACTCGCCGGCAGCAACAATTCCCCCCCGGCCGCCTTGCTGCACCGGGCCCTCCAACTCGGCGAGATCGGCGATCGGCCGCTGCTGCTGGCCCCACGCCAGGTCCAGCTGAGCGCTGCAGGGCTTGTGCGTGAGCGCGTTGAGGCCCTGAGGGCCGGCTGGCCGGTGGATCCCCCCTCCAGCGAAACCCTGCCCCTCCAGGAACTTCTGGCCCTGCACCACAACCACCCCAGCGCAGCTCTGGCGTTGATGAACCTCTCCACCGCGGAGGGGGTAGCCCAACTACGGGTCCATCCCCAACCACCGCCAGCCACGGTGCACTGGTGGCAGCTGGTGGCCGACAGCGGCAGCCTGCCGGCCGGCCACAACGGCTGGCGCATGGAGCCTCCCCTGGGGGGGCCTGGCGATCGCCAGGCCCTCATCGACGCCCTGGCCGCTGGGGTGATCACGGCTGTGGCCGTGCATCACCAGGCCCTCGACGCCGAAGATCAGTTGCTTCCCCATGACCAGCGCCGGCCTGGCCTGGCAGGCCATGGCCTGGTGCTGCCCCTGCTCTGGCAGGAGCTGGTTGAGGGCCATGGCTTCACGGTGCCTCAGCTCTGGCAGGCCCTCTGCTGGGGGCCCTCTGAGCTGCTGGGCCTTCCTCCCCAGACCCTGGCGGTGGGTTCGAGGCAGTGGCTGCTGTTTGATCCCCAGGAGGCCTGGATCTGGAGTCGTTCCTCGCGCCGCTCAAGGGCTGCCAACCAGCCCATCCCCGAGGGCAGCCAGATCACCGGCCGGGTGCGAGCCAGTGGGCTGCTGCCTCCCCATGACTGGCAGCTCGCCTAACCCCCAAAGTCTCAACGCTTCAGATCCAGACTGCCGGCCGTGTTGAAGGGGAAAATTCGCCAGAAAGCCCGGCCCAGAATTTCCTGCCGGGGCAAGAAGGCCCCACCGGGCCAGTAGCGCCCATCCCAGCTGCTGGCGCGGTTGTCGCCCAGTACCACCACATGGCCGGTCGGCACCACCACATCCAGGGTCTTGCAGCCCATCTCCGTGAGACCGTCGTAGGGGCAGTAGTTCTGCACGTAGGGCTCGGCCAGCGGCTTGCCGTTGATCAAGGCGCGACCCCGGGGGTCCACCACCAGCCGCTCACCCGGCAGGGCCACCACGCGCTTGATGTAGGCATCGCAGGCCGGGTTGGCCAGGCCAGGCAGCTTGTTGAGCAGGGGGATGTTGGGCAATAGGCAGGTCAACAGCCCCGGTTTCTGTCCGCCTGAGAGCACTGGGTCGAAGGCATGGGGGGCATGGAAGACCACGATCTCGCCCCGGCGCGGGGCACGGCTGCGGTACGTGAGCTTTTCGACCAGCAGTCGGTCCTGAATCTGCAGGCCTGGCAACATCGAACCCGAGGGGATGTAGCGGGCCTCCACCAGCAGATGGCGAATGCCAAACGCCACAGCCAAGGTGAGCAGCACGCTGCGCCAGAACGGCCAGGAGCTGTCTGGGTTGCCTGGGTTGCCTGGGTTGGTCGAGTTGGTGGCGTTGTTTTGACTGCCGCTGGGTTCGCTCAAGGAAATCGCCGAAGGGGATGGCCAGACAGGGCAGATTAGGCAGGCCCTGCGTCATCCAGCACCATGGCCCGTCCACGCTGGCATGTGCTGACCCCTCCCTCGCGCAGTGCAATCGGGCTGGGCTGGGATCGGTTTGTGGCGATCTGGGCGGGACTCAATCTGCTCTGGGTCGCCTTCGACCTCAGCTATGTGCCGCTGCGCAGCTTCTGGCTGCAGCGCAACCTCTACCCCATTCCGTCCACGCCGCTGGTGGTGCCCCTGGGATTCATTCCCAACATCACCCCCTGGATCGACCCGATCAAGGGCATCGAACCCCACCGAGAAACCCAGCGCTACATCGAGCACTTTGCGGTGCTTCATGCCGCCATGGCGCCCGGAGCCTCGATTGGGCTCACGCCCCTGCAGAAACGCTTGCTGGCCGAGCAGGCCAGCCTCACCCAGCAGCTGATCGAGACCAATCCATTTCTGGCGGCCAATGCATCGGGCACCCTCGAGAAAATCAAGCAGCGGCTTCGGGAGCGCGCCAACCGCGATTCGGCCAATCAGGCCGCGGCGCTGTTGTTGAGCGAGGCCTGGCTGAGCCGCCACCCCTGGAGCGAAGAGCAGCGCTTCTGGCAGCAGCAGGTGATGCCGCTGGTGGCCACCAATTACTGGCGCTCGGTCGATGACAACGGTCGACCCACCGATCACTTCTGGCGTCTTGACCTGGTGCTGTTCCAGAGCGTCTTTGCGCTCGACATCCTGCTCCGCTTGGTGCGGCTCCGGCGACGCCTACCTGGGCTGAGCTGGCGGGATGCCCTCCTACGCCGCTGGATTGACCTGCCCCTGCTGCTGCCCTTCTGGCGCTGGCTGCGGGTGGTGCCCGTGTTGGAGCGGCTTCAAGGCAGTGGGCTGATCACCATTGAACCGCTGCGGGCGGTGATCAGCCGCGCGGTGGTCGCCCTGCTGGCCCTCGAGCTGTTTGAGGTGCTGGCCCTCCAACTGCTGGATGGCAGCCAATCCCTGATTCGCTCACAGCGCTGGCCCCAGCGCATCAGGGCCCTTCGCAGCCACCAGAGCGTCATCAATCCCGAGGAGCGAGAGGTGGTAGCCCTGGTGCGGATCTGGGCACCGCTGCTGCTGAGCCAGGTAGCCCCCCGCCTAGCCCCCGAATTGCAGGAACTGCTCAGTTATGCCCTGCGCCAGAGCCTGGAGGGAACGATGGTGCCACCACCCCTGCGCCAGCTTCAACCCCTGCTGCAGGTGGAGGCCGGCCTGAGCCGCCAGCTGGCCAGTGGCATGGTCGACAACCTGCTCGACCTCTCGCGCAGCACCGGCAATCAACTCGCCCGCCGCGATGCCGTACAGCTGGAACTCCTGCAGCGCTGCATCGACCGGTTCTGGGATGAACTGGCCACTGCTCTGGAGAGCGGCCCGGTGTTGAGTCAGACCCAAGAGCTGCTCTACGCCTTGCTGGAGACCCTCAAGAGCACCTATCTGAGCCAGATCAGTCGTTCGGGGATCAGCTCGCTGATTGAGGAACTCGACCTGCTGATGGCCCGCAACGCCCAAGGAGAGGGGGCAGTGGCCGAAAGGATGACGCCTCAAACCATGTCGGCTCAAACCATGACGGCTGAAAGACTTAGCCCACCAGGTCCTTAGGACAGCAGGGCCTGCCACTCAAGGGGTTGGAAGCCAATCAAGACCCTCTGCTCGTCGGTGATCAACAGGGGGCGCTTGATGAGGCGTCCATCGGCGGTGAGGGCCTCCAGGGCCTGGGTGTCGTCCATGGCCTTCACCGTGGCGGCGCCGAGGGCCCTGTAACTCTGGCCGCTGGTGTTAAACAACTTGGAGCGGCCCAGCTGGTCGATGACCAGCTGGAGCTCAGCCAAGGTGGGGGGTTGGCGGGTGATGTCGATGGGGTCGACGGCGATTCCACGCTGGGCAAGCCACTGCAGCGCCTTGCGGCAGGTGCTGCAGTTGGCGTAGCTATACAGCTTCAACGCCCTACGAGGGCCTTGAGGGCTCCAATCAGGCTGTTGGAGCCCTGGCCCACAGCAGCCGTTGGACGGGTCCGCACCGTGACATCGCCATTGACGCTGGTACGGCAGCTCAGGCGGAAGTTAGCCGGGCGATCAGCCAGGTACACCTGCTCCACATCGCTGCGGGGGGAAAGATTTTGCATGCCCTCAAGCACTTCCATCACACAGGTACCGCACTGGCCCAGGCCACCGCAGTTGTTGATGTTGTTGAGGCCTTTGTAAGGGTTGATACCGGCGTCAAGGGCGGCCTTGCGAAGGTTGGCACCTTCGATGCAACCGACCTGCTGGCCTTCCTGTTCAAAACGGATGGTGGGCACGGTCGGCAGGGAGTAACAGCGCTAACAAACTTAAGCCACCCACCCCGCCAGATTGGCGCCGACCAGCAGCTGGAATTGGCTGAAGTCGATACGTTGGCGACGGTGCTTACGAAAAAAGGTTCCTGTGGTCGACTCCAGCTTGAACACCGCCCCAGGCGGCTACGACCGAATCAGCGCTCCAAGCGGCTACGACCTCATCGTGCAGCAACTGGTGCCGGGCTATGCCAGCTTGGCGCGGCTGTCGGTGGCCTTGCTTGCCGCCTCGCCATTGGCCAGCCAGCCTGGAGCATCGGTGTTGGTGGCGGGTTGCGGCACTGGTGCCGAACTGGTCGAAGCCCGCTGCCAACGTCCTGACTGGCAGCTCTGCGCGCTGGATCCATCGGCGGCGATGCTCGCCGTGGCCCAGCAGCGTCTGGCCAGCTTGACCCCTACTGAAGCGGCCCCGGCGATCGCCTGGCGGGAATCGACCGTGGAAGCCCTGCAGGCCAACGCCGCCTTCGATGGTGCTCTTTCGGTGTTGGTCCTTCAATCCCTGCCCGACGACGGCACCAAGCTCTCTTTTCTCAGTGCCCTGGCCCGCAGCCTGCGCCCCGGAGGTCAGTTGGTCTTGATTGATCTCATGGCCCCCGAGCGGTCGCCCCTGCAGGCCCAGGTGGATGCAGCCTGGCTCGGCTTTCAAAGGGCCAGTGGAGTGGCCGCCGATGACGCCGTGGTGGCAGGCCTCACCCAAGGACTGCATCCGATCGGGGACAGTCGTCTCAGTGCCCTGGTCGAAGCTGCCGGCTTCAGCGATCCAGCCCGGATTTTTCAAGCCCTGGATGTGCAGGGATTTCTGCTGCAAAAGCTGCCTTAAAGCCAGCCAGGATCACCCCCCTCACCGCCGTTGGGGTTGAGAGCTTGGCTGTTGATGCTGGCGACCAAAGGACTGTTCAGGCTGCTGGTCGATCGCGCCCGCACCGGATTGGTTCAGCCCAGTGCTGGCAAGGCGACCAGCAGGCTGCAGTTCCTGGGTGCTGATCGCAGCTGGGATGGCCCGTGGGATGGCCCGATCATGGCGACCGGCCACCACCGTGGTCATCGGCACCACCAAGGTCGCCAGAGCAATCAACCAGCCCAGCACCATCGGTCGAGCTGAACCTGCCCAATCCGGTTGACCATCAAAGGGAGAACCGAGATGGGGATCGAGACGAGGTTCCAGACGGGGGTCGAAACGGTTGTCGAAATGGTGGCCAGAATGGTGGTCGAAATGGGGTTCCAGACCAGGCGAAGCCTGATCGGTCTGACGAATGCTCAGACCATCAAGCTCGAGGTCAAGCTCGCGGCGATGAACCTGGGCCGGTCGATAGCTCTTGAATTCGGGGCCCCAACTGTAGGGATCCTCGCTGAGATCGCCGGCACCATCCTCTTGCGCTGGGATCGCACAGGCGTCGGAGCCCGATGCAGAAACGGAGGAACCCGAAGGCCCAGAGGGGGAGCTGGAAAGGTTTGGATGAACTGGGGCCATGGAAGCTGGCATTCCCTCGAGGGGTCAGCCAAAGCACGGAACAAAGAGATCTGTTCAGAATTCTGGCACCACAAATCGGAATCGGAACGTTCGCCATTGCAGCGGCCGCGCCGCTGATCAGGCTGCAGGCCTGGCGTGATCGTGCTGCTCGCGGCGTGTTGTGAGGTCGTTGGGGCGTTCGTCGACTTGGTCAAGTCGCGAACGAATCGTGCGCAACTCCTCAAGAATTGCGGTCAGTAATTGTTGTGTGGCGGTCGAGGGGGAGTTGAGCACCTCCACCGTCACCTCCTTGATGCGCAGCACATCACGGGCAAAACGGGCCACCTCATGGGGGTGGAAAAGCAGGGCATCCTTCTGGTCGCTTCGGTACTCAGGGTTGAGCTTGCGGGGGTTGAAGGGGGGGTTGAGATTGCGAGGGTCGGTGTTGGTGTAGCGATACACCGAGGCTCTGGAGCGGTTGAGGGCTTTCTGCACCTCATCGATGCCGATCAGGACATCCACACCGCTGTCGCTCGGAAGGAGCTCAGGGGGCTGTCCAAAGCGTGCATCGTCAAACCGTGCATCGTCTGCCATGCCCCCCGCCGAAACGCCGTAAATACCGGGCTGGGGAAGCATGAGACCGCCTTGCGAAGACTGGGACGGATGAGACCTTACCAGAGGTTTTCAAGCCGTGCTGTGACCGCAGCGCTGCTCGAGCGTGAGGAGTTGCGGTGATAGCTTCCGGCCTCCCCGATGCCTCTTGGAGCCATGCGCGTCTCCCGCCTGCTGCTGGTGACGCTGCGCGACGACCCGGCCGAAGCCGACATCACCTCCCACAAGTTGTTGCTTCGGGGCGGCTACATCCGCCGGGTGGCCTCAGGCGTGTATGCCTACTTGCCGTTGCTGTGGCGGGTGCTGCAAAAGATCTCCGCCATCGTGCGCGATGAGATGGACCGCACGGGGGCCCTGGAGACCCTGTTGCCGCAGCTGCAGCCCGCGGAGCTCTGGCAACGCAGTGGGCGCTGGGCCGGTTACACCGACGGCGAGGGGATCATGTTCCACCTCGAGGATCGCCAAGGCCGCCAGCTGGGCTTGGGGCCCACCCATGAGGAGGTGATCACGGCCTTGGCAGCCGATCTGCTGCGTTCCTACCGACAGCTCCCGGTCAATCTCTATCAAATTCAAAGCAAGTTTCGCGATGAGATTCGTCCCCGCTTTGGCCTGATGCGGGGGAGAGAATTCATCATGAAAGATGCCTATTCCTTTCATGCCGATCAGTCTTCACTTCAGGAGACTTACGCGGTCATGGATGGGGCCTATCGGCGCATCTTTAGCCGTTGCGGCCTCAACGCCGTGGCCGTCGAAGCCGACAGCGGCGCCATCGGCGGTTCGGCGAGCCAAGAATTCATGGTCACCGCTGAGGCCGGCGAAGACCTGATCCTCACCAGCAGCGACGGTCTCTATGGCGCCAACCAGGAGCGCGCCGTGTCGATCGCCCCGCCGCCCGTTCCCCTGGTTGCAAACCAAAGCCTGACCCTGGCCACACCAGATCAAAAGAGCATCGAAGAGCTCAGCGCGGCCCATGGTTTTGATCCCAGCCAAATCGTCAAGGTGCTGGTGCTGCTGGCGCGTTTTGCCGAGGGTCCCGCCCAGCCCCTGCTGGTGAGCCTGCGCGGCGACCAGCAGCTCAACCCGGTGAAACTCGCCAATGCCGTGGGCAGCTGGCTCAGCACAGCCGCCTCCCCTGGAACCGGCGCCCTGCTCGACATCAATCCAATCACG
Source organism: Cyanobium sp. NIES-981 (assembly GCA_945877595.1). Taxonomy (GTDB): domain Bacteria; phylum Cyanobacteriota; class Cyanobacteriia; order PCC-6307; family Cyanobiaceae; genus RGUW01. The sequence continues at coordinate 83,523 of CAMDVN010000002.1, forward strand.
CCCGCGCAGGTAGCCGCCCAGGGACTTGCTCCCCTGCCTTTTGGCAGTCTGGGACCCCACCTGGGTGACGCCAGCCTGGCCGGGGCCAGGGATTGGCAGGCCAGGTTTTTGCGCCTGGCCGACCCCACGGCCACCAGCCTGGAGCGTTTTGTGTGTGGGGCCAACAGCCCGGATCGCCATCTGGTGGGCGCCAGCTGGGACGAATTGGGGGAGCAGCCCACACCCCTCGACCTTCGCGCCGCCCAGCCCGGCGATGCCTGCGTGCACGACCCCTCCCAGCACCTGGAGTCCTCCCGTGGCATCGAGGTGGGCCACATCTTCCAGTTGGGGCGTAAGTACTCCGAAGCCCTCGAGGCCACCTTCACCACCGAAGCCGGCAACCAGGAGGCCCTCTGGATGGGTTGTTACGGCATCGGCGTTTCGCGGCTGGCCCAGGCGGCGGTTGAGCAGCACCACGACAGCCATGGCATCTGCTGGCCGGTGTCGATTGCCCCCTTTGAGCTGATCGTGGTTCCCGCCAACATCGACGACGCCACCCAACGGCAACTGGCCGAACAGCTCTACACCAGTTTTCAGGCTGCCGGAGTCGACGTGCTCCTGGATGACCGCACGGAGCGCGCCGGCGTCAAGTTCAAGGATGCCGACCTCATCGGCATCCCCTGGCGGATCGTGGTGGGTCGTGGGGCCGCCGAGGGCCAGGTTGAACTGGTGGAACGCAGCAGCGGCAGCAAGCGTGAACTCGCCGCTTCCGAGCTCCCGGCGCAGCTCTTGGAGATCCTGCTGCCGCAACGTCGTGGGCTGCTGGCCCCATGAACTGGGGTCCGTAGGATTCCCAAATCTGCATGAATCCCATGGCCCTTGAGTTCACCGCCGCGGCCAGAGGGATCCTGCGACGCTGGTGGGGAAGCTGGAGCAGGGTCATGGTGGCCCTTGGCCTGGGCCTCTGCCTGATGCTCACAGCCTGCAGCAGTGCCAGCGGAGCACTCACCGGCAACTACGTCGACGACACCGTAGCCGTAGCCGACAGCCTGATGGCCACCCTGACCATCGAAGCCGACGACCCCGCGCGCCAGGAGGCTGAAACCGAGGCCCGCGCCTTGATCATCGATTACATGGCCCGCTACCGCCCCCGCGCCAACGTGAATGGACTGAGCTCCTTCACCACCATGCAGACGGCCCTCAACTCCCTGGCCGGCCACTACACCAACTACCCAAACCGCCCGGTGCCCGAGGCCCTGCGCAACCGGATCAACAAAGAGTTGAAAAAGGCTGAAACCAACGTGGTACGGGGCGCCTGAGCCCCTGATCTGGATCCAATCAGGCCCCTTCCACTTTGACGAAGGGGGGGGGCATCTGAGAGGCTCTCGTGTTGTGCTTCCAAGCGGCTTCGGGCCGCTGTGTCCTTGGCCAACGTTGTCGTCATCGGAGCGCAGTGGGGCGATGAGGGCAAGGGCAAGATCACTGATCTGCTGAGCCGCTCCGCTGACATGGTGGTTCGCTACCAGGGCGGGGTCAACGCCGGCCACACCATCGTTGTGGATGACAAGGTGCTCAAGCTGCACCTGATTCCTTCGGGCATCCTTTACCCCGAAACGATCTGCCTGATCGGTTCGGGCACGGTGGTGGATCCCCGCGTCATGCTGGGTGAGCTCGACATGCTTGCCGACTACGGCATCGACATCGGGGGGCTACGGCTGGCGTCCACCGCCCATGTGACGATGCCCTACCACCGCCTGCTCGACCTGGCGATGGAGCAGCGGCGCGGCGATCGTCGCATCGGCACCACGGGCAGGGGCATCGGCCCCACCTACGCCGATAAGGCCGAGCGCAACGGCATCCGGGTCATCGACCTGCTCGATGTGGATCGCCTGCGGGATCGCCTGATGGGCCCCCTAGCTGAAAAGAACGAGTTGCTGCAAAAGGTCTACGGGCAAGAACCCCTCGACCCTGAGCAGGTGATCAGTGAGTACACCGGTTACGGCCAAAGGCTGGCCCCCCATGTGGTCGATTGCAGCCGGGTGATCCACCAGGCGGCCCGCAGTCGCAAAAACATCCTGTTTGAGGGGGCGCAGGGCACCCTGCTGGACCTCGACCACGGCACCTACCCCTACGTGACCTCCTCGAATCCAGTCAGTGGTGGTGCCTGCGTGGGGGCTGGGGTAGGACCCACCCTGATCGATCGGGTGATTGGGGTCGCCAAGGCCTACACCACCCGCGTGGGGGAGGGGCCTTTCCCCACGGAGCTCGAGGGGAGCTTGAGCGACCATCTCTGCGACCGTGGGCATGAATATGGGACCACCACAGGACGCCGGCGCCGCTGCGGATGGTTTGACGGGGTGATTGGTCGCTATGCCGTGGAGGTCAACGGCCTTGACTGCCTGGCGATCACCAAGCTCGATGTGCTCGACGAGCTCGATGAGATTCAGGTCTGCGTTGCCTACGACCTGGATGGCCAACGGATCGACCACTTCCCCAGCAGCTCTGAAGACTTCGCCCGCTGTCAGCCGATCTTCGAAACCCTGCCCGGCTGGCAAACCTCCACGGCTGACTGCCGCAACCTCGAAGACCTCCCCACCACGGCGAGGTCTTACCTCAGCTACCTGGCCGACCTGATGGAGGTTCCCATCGCCATCGTGTCGCTAGGGGCCCACCGCGATCAAACGATTGTGGTTGAAGACCCCATCCATGGCCCCAAGCGGGCCCTCCTGAGTGCCTGAATGAGCAACAAACCCTTTGATGTTGTGGGCATCGGCAATGCGATTGTCGATGTCCTCGTCAAGACCGACGACGACGTTCTCGACAACCACGCCCTGACCAAGGGCACCATGGCCCTGGTCACTGAAGAGCAAGCGGAGCGCCTCTACGCCAGCGTGGGGCCAGGCATGGAGACCTCGGGCGGTTCGGCCGCCAACACCCTGGCCGGCGTGGCCCAATTGGGCGGCAGGGCCGGCTTCATCGGCCGGGTTCGCGATGACCAGCTCGGCGCCATCTTCGCCCACGACATTCGTGCCGTGGGGGCCCGCTTCGACACCCCTGCGGCCAGCAGCGGCCCCTCCACGGCCCGCTGCCTGATTTTGGTGACCCCAGATGCCCAGCGCACGATGTGCACCTACCTGGGGGCCTCGGTTCAACTCCACCCCAACGACCTCGATCTGGAGATGGTGGCCCAGGCCCGCATGCTCTACCTCGAGGGCTACCTCTGGGACAGCGACGACGCCAAGGCGGCCTTCATCGCCGCCGCCGAGGTGGCACGGGCCCACGGTGGTGAGGTGGCCCTCAGCCTCTCGGATGCCTTCTGCGTGGAGCGCCACCGGGAGAGCTTCCAGGAGCTAGTGGATGGCCATGTCGATGTGCTGTTCGCCAATGAGATGGAGATCACGTCGCTGTACAAGGCCAATAGCTTTGAGGAGGCGGCTGACCAGGTGAGGGGGCGCTGCAAGGTGGTGGCACTCACCCGCAGCGAGGAGGGTTCGGTGATCCTCAACGGCTCTGGCACCCATCGAATCGAGCCTTACAAGCTGGGACCCCTGGTCGACACCACGGGGGCCGGCGATCTCTACGCCGCGGGATTCCTGGTCGGCTACACCCAAGGTCAATCGATTGAGGCCTGCGGCCGGCTGGGCTCCCTCTGCGCCGGCCAGGTGGTCACCCAGCTGGGGCCCCGTCCCCAGGCTGACCTGCGCCAGCTTCGGGCCACCCATCTGGGCTGAGTCAGGGGATCAGGGCGCCGCGAACGGCCTGCAGGGTTCGAAGCAGGTCCTCCATGCCAAGGCAGCGCCCTGGATCGGGCTCTGCGGGTCGGGCCAGCAGCAGCAGGCGCAAACCCATCGACTCAGCGATGCCGCGCCAGCCTGTTTCGGTGAGTCCGCCTGACTGCCGGCACAGCACGGCCCGGATGCCCCAACGGCGCACCAGGGCCTCTTCAATGGCGAAGTCGCCACCAGGCCGCAGGCAGGCCAGGCGCGCCGGTTCCAGTCTGGCCGCGAGGGCCAACTGAAGGGCCTGGACATTGGGCAACACCCGCGCATGGTGAATCGCGCCGGGGCTGGCGGCCACCGCTCGGCTCAGATGGCGGGCCCCCAGCGCCAGCAAGAGGGGCACCCCATCCAGGGATAGCTGCGCCAGGGCATTGAGGTTGGGGAGCAGCTCAGCCTTGCCGATCGGCAAGCAGCTGCGCTGCAACCGCCAGAGGGGGACAACCTCCCGCTGGCAGGCCACAGCCAGATCCCCGCTCACCCGGGTCGCAAAGGGATGGCTGGCATCCACCACCACCGCAAAGGGATCGCCGCGGCGATGGGCTTGCTGGAGCTCGCCTTGCATGGCCACCACCCCGGCCAGGGCCCCCACCTGAAGCTCCAGCACGGCACCGGCTGGGGCCGAGCTCCGATAGGGCCTTGCAGCCTCTGGGCTCACCACCGAAACCCTCAGCCGCCATCCCTGCCGCTGCAGGGCTATCGCCAAGGGCAGACCCTCGCCGGTGCCAGCGATCAACCACAGCCGCCCGGGGTCCCCCTGGTGCGGAGCGGGGCTTTGGTTCAGGATGGGATCCACTGAATGGTTGATGGGGAGTGAATCACTGTCTGCTCGAGGTTGACGTGGTGGAACTGCCGCAGGTGCGTTACACCCAAGACAACCAGACGCCCGTGGCCGAAATGCTGGTCAGTTTTGACGGGCTCAGGCCCGATGATCCCCCGGGACAGCTCAAGGTGGTGGGCTGGGGCACCTTGGCCCAGGATCTGCAAAACCGTGTCCAGGTGGGTCAGAAGCTGGTGATCGAAGGTCGCATGCGCATGAACACCGTCACCCGGCAAGACGGTGTCAAGGAAAAAAAGGCCGAATTCACCCTGGCCCGGCTCCATCCGATCGGTGCTGGGGGCCCGGCCTTCAGCGGCACCGGCGGCGCCCCAGCCGCCACCCCGGCTGCAGTGCCCAGTGGTGCCCCAGGCCCTGCGGCCGGAACCCGGCCAGCAGCACCCAAGCCCGCCCCAAGGCCCGTGCCGGCCGCCACGGCACTGGCCCCCACGACCCCCACGGCCCCGGCGGCTCCCACCTGGAACACCTCACCCCTGGTTCCCGATCTGCCCGACGGCGACGACGACATTCCCTTTTGACCCTTCAGCGCACCACACCTGATGTGGGCGCCGCAGTAGCGGCGGGGTATCAAGCCCCGTCCCAAGGCCCCGTCCCAAGACCCCAAACCAAGATCCCCAACCTCAGAGACGCTCCTGGGGGAGACGCTCCTGGGCCTGATCCAACAACTGGCCCAGTTCACGCTCCAGGGCTGCCAGATCCAGGCGCCATTGGGACCAATGTCCCGCGTCGAGTTGACGCAGCAACCACTGGCGATCAGCCCGAAGCTGTTCCAACAGTTCCGGGGTGGAAGGCTCTTTCATGGGCTCCGTCATGGGCTCCGTCATGGACTCCGTCATGGGCCCTTGTGGGTCCCCAGAGGTGGGTTCCGCTGTCGATCCGGCTGTGGACCCCGCTGTGAATCCCGCTGTGGGGCCAGCAGAAGGGCGCGGCGCGGCGTCTGCTGCACTGCTGGGTTGGGCTTGGATGGGGTCAGGGTCCATGGGATTGGCCACCGCAATCTCCATCCTGGAGCCTGTTGTCCGAGGATGGTGCCATGAACCCATTGATGTCTCCAGGAAGCCTGGTCACCTTGGCCGGCACCGTGCTCACCGTGGTGGGCACCATCGCCTATACCGGCGGCAACGCCAACCTCAGCCTGCCGACGATTTTTTACGGCATTCCCATCCTTCTTGGTGGGCTGGCGTTGAAGTCGTCGGAGCTGCCACCTCCCCAGCGGCTGACACCGCCAGGCCCCTTTAAAGACCTGCGCGAAGAGCCCGCCAGTGAACCTCTGCGCAAACTGGTTGCCGATGTGTGCCGCTGGCGCTATGGCCAGAAGGCCCATCTCGAGAGCTCTCTAGAAGCGCTCAAGTTGTGGGATGAAGAGGCCCCGCCGCAACTGGTGAGCGTGGCTGAGCTCAACTGTGACGGCCAGTACGGGCTTGAACTCACCTTTGCCTGCGCCGGCGTCAAGACCGCACGCTGGCAGGATCAGGAAAGCCGCTTGGGACGCTTCTTCGGCCCCAACCTCAGCGCCAGCGTTGAAGCACTGCCGGCCGAGCAGGTGCGTCTCACCCTGCGCGCCCATGCCCCAGCCGCTGAGAACTCCCCTTGAGCTCCGATCCCCTGATCTGCTCCAACGACACGCTGCGGGTGTCGGTGCTGAGCGAGGCACTGCCCTACATCCAACGCTTTGCGGGCCGCCGGCTGGTGGTCAAGTATGGCGGCGCCGCCATGGTCAACGAAGAGCTCCGCGAAGCGGTCTTTCGCGATCTGGCCCTACTGCGCAGCGTGGGCATGCAGCCGATTGTGGTGCATGGGGGCGGGCCAGAGATCAACCAATGGCTCACCAGGCTCGCGATTGAGCCCCGATTTGAGGACGGTCTGCGGGTGACCGACGCCCCCACCATGGACGTGGTCGAAATGGTGCTGGTGGGACGGGTCAACAAGCAGATCGTCAATGGCCTGAACCGCGTTGGCGGCCTGGCGGTGGGGCTCTCCGGCAGTGACGCCCAGCTGGTGCTGGCTCGCCCCTACGGGGATGGATCGCGGGGGCTGCTCGGTGAGGTGGCGGCGGTGAATCCAGCCGTGATCGAGCCTCTGCTGGAAGCCGGGTACATCCCGGTGATCTCGAGCGTGGCGGCCGACCAGGTCGGCCAAGCCCACAACATCAATGCCGACACCGTGGCCGGCGAACTGGCCGCTGCCCTGCAGGCCGAGAAACTGATCCTGCTCACCGACACCCCAGGCATCCTGCGGGACCGCCATGACCCCAGCTCCTTGATCCGCCAGCTGACCCTGGCCTCGGCGCGGGCGTTAATCGCCGAGGGGATGGTTCAAGGCGGCATGACCCCCAAAACCGAATGCTGCATCCGGGCCCTAGCCCAAGGTGTCTCAGCAGCCCACATCGTGGATGGACGGGTGCCCCACGCCCTGCTGCTGGAGGTGTTCAGCAAGGCCGGCATCGGCACCATGGTGGTGGGAAGTCAACGGGCCCTCGAGGAGTGAGCGCAGCGTGATGAGCGGGCCAACCGGGCCAACCGGGCCCAACACACCAAGCGGCGAGAGCTGGGACCAACAGCCCCCCCTGGCCCTGGCCCGGCTGGCCTTAGAGCGCGGCGATTACGGCCAAGTGATCCGCATGCTGACCCCGTTTAGCGGGCCTGGCACGGGCCAGGGAGCCGACGCCAGCGAGGTGTTGTTGCTGCTCGCCACAGCCTGGATGGGCCTGGGCGACAACGCCGAAGCCCTGGCCTGCTGCCGCCGGCTGCGGGCCTGCGGCGATGCGACCATCCGGGGCCAGGCCACGGAGCTACAGCGGGTGCTGGAGGCCCCCAGCCTGCAGCGCCCGCGCGAGTGGTCGCTGACGCTGCCCGATCTCCCCGGCAGCAATGCCGCCATGGGGCGGCAGCTCGGCGAGCTCAGCCGGCGGCGGCGGATCAAACCACCGCCTCCCCCCCCCCCGGCCGTGGGACCCACCCGGGCACCACTGGGGTTTGCGCTGGTGGTGGTGGCTCTGGTGCTGCTCGGCCTCCTGCTCGGCGGCTGCGGCCAAGTGCACACCGAACTGCGCTTCAGCGGTCCCGGCCGGATGCAGGTGCGCCATCACCTGATCAGTGCGGGGGCAGGGATTCCCCCATGGCAGCGGCAGTTTGCCGCCCAGTTGCACCGGGAGGGCTTCGATGAGCTGCGCCTCGGTCGCGAACAGGTGCTGGAGAGCAAGGTTTTGCCCAGCCGACAAGCCCTCCACAAGCTGGGCCAAAGTCTTGAGATCGCCGCAGCCCTGGGGAATCTCAATCTGCCCACGCCCGAGTTGGGCCTGCGCAGCCGTAACTGGCTGGTTGGGGTTCAAGACAACCTTGACCTACGGATCGATCTGACGGGTTTGGGCCCTTGGCCGGGCCTGGATCTCGGCCTACTTCTGGATCAGATCAACCCTGACGCGGTGCAGCGCGCCGAACCCAAGGCAGTGGTGCCGGCCCCGGCTGAGGGGTTGGCCCAGCGCCGGGAGCGGGAGCTGCTCTGGCCCCTCCAGAGCGGGGTTACCAACCGACTGGTGTTGCACACCTGGCGCTGGAGCCCCCTGGGCCTGGGCACCCTGGTGGTGGCGAGCCTGCTCGGGCTCAGCCTCACCCTGCAGGGCCTGCGGCGTCGACTGGGCTTCGGCCTGCCCGAGCTACCCGGCTAGAGGGCCAGAGGATCGGGATCAATGGCCAACCCCACCCCCTCGGGCAAGCCGCGGCGAAGCTCGGCTTCAGGCGGGAGTGGAATGGCCGCTTCGGCAGGTCCATGCAACAAAATTTGCCATCGGCTGCGGCCCGCCACCCGGGCCACGGGGGCCGGTGCCGGCCCGATCAGCACCCACCCTGCCGCCTCAACCTGGGCCTGAATGCGGGAGGCCAAGGCCGCGGCGGCCGTGGCCGTGGCACTGGCCACGGGGCCGCCGACCCTCAACAGACAAGCGCGGGCAAAGGGAACCAGAGAACCCTGGCGGCGCAGCTCGAGCTCCTCAGCCAGAAACGCCCCGTAGCGGCCTTCAACCAGATGGCGGATCACGGGGTGGTCAGGGCTGTAGGTCTGCACCAGCACCTCGCCGGGCAACTCGCCCCGGCCGGCCCGACCGGCCAGCTGCAACAGCAGCTGAAGGCACTGTTCAGAAGCCCGGAGGTCGGGCCGATGCAGCAGGCCGTCGGCGGCCAGCACCGCCGCCAGGGTGACGCGGGGAAGGTCCATGCCCTTCGCCAGCATCTGGGTGCCCACGAGCACGTCGGCCTCTCCAGCGGAAAAGCGCTCCAGCAGGCGGCGGTGACCATCGCGACCGCGGGTGGTGTCGCGATCAAAGCGGAGCAGCCGCAGCCCCTCGAGCTCTTGCTCCAACTGCTCTGCCACCCGCTGGGTTCCAGCCCCAAAAGGTTTAAAGGCAGTAGAACCGCAATGGCCACAGCGATCGGTGCGCTCCTGGCGGTGATCGCACCAGTGGCAGCGGAGCCATTCACGGCCACCTCCAGAGCCAGAACCAGAACCAGAGCCACCTCCAGAGGCAGCACTGGAGCGGTGCACCGTGAGAGCCACATCACAGTTGGGGCAGAGCACGGCCTCGCCGCAACTGCGGCAGCTCAAGAACGAGCGGTAACCACGCCGCGGCACCAGCAGCACCGCCTGTTCACCGCGATCCCGCACCTGGACCAGGCGATCCAGCAAGGCCCGACTGAGCAGGCGGCGATGACCCTCGGCCAGCTCCTGGCGCATGTCAATCAGGCGCACTGGCGGCAGGGGTCGCTGCCCAATCCGTTCGGGCAGCTTCAGCAACCGGAGACGACCCTGCTGGAGCGCCAGCCAGGTCTCCAATGAGGGGGTCGCCGAGCCCAGCAGCAGCACAGCGCCCTCGTGCACTGCCCTCAGCCAGGCCACATCCCTGGCGTGATAGCAAGGCATTGGACTGTCTTGCTTGTAGGAGCTGTCGTGCTCCTCGTCGAGCACGACCAGGCCAAGGCGGCTGAGGGGTACAAACACCGCCGAACGGGTGCCCACCACCAGCTGCGGCGTGGCGGCGGCCAGGGCCGTCCGCCAGCTAGCCACCCGATCCCCGTCGGCCATACCGCTGTGGTACTCGAGCACCTGGCTGCCAAACCGGGCCCGGGCCCGATCGAGCAGCTGGGGGATCAGGCCGATCTCCGGGGTCAGCAGCAACACATCACGGCCCCTCTCGAGCTGAGCAGCGGCGGCCTGCAGATAGACCTCGGTTTTGCCGGAGCCAGTGACCCCCCAGAGCAGCAAGCCCTCGCCGGGTTGGCTCGTGTCAAGGGCCGCCAAGGCCTCCGCCTGGGCGGCCGTCAGCTGGCGGGGCTGCTCCAGCAGTCCTGCGGCCTGAACCAGGGGTTGACGTCGCACCAGGGCGCGCTGCTCCAGCCCGCGAAGCACGGCGCGGCTATGGCCGGCTTCGCCACAGAGCTTCTGCAGGGGCAGAGAACCGCCAGCAGCCTGAAGATCGTGCAAAAGCGCCAGCTGGCGTTGGGTGAGCCGCTGATCGCCAAGCTCCTGGAGAGGTCCCTCGATTTGCCAAAGGGGCCGTGGCGCTTTGGGGGGCGGCTGGCGGCGCTGGCCAAGCCAGGCCGCGGGCAGGGCGCTCTTGAGCGTTTGAAAACGGCTGGTATGGCAGCGCTGAGCCACGGCTTCAATCAAGCGCTGCCAGGCGGGCGTCACCGCCGCGGCTTGGAGCAGGGCATCCACCGGCTGAAGCGTCCGACCCTCAAGCTCTGCTGGGCTGCAGGTGAGCAGCTCCACCACAAGACCCGAATGGGGACGCCCCCGCAAGCGCACCCGCACGAGATCACCCACCGCCAGGGGAAGGCCGGCGGTGTTGGCATAGGTGAAGAGCTGGCCTTCACGGCCTGCTTCCAACCACACTTGGACCCAGTTCAGGGGCAATGCGTTGAAATCGGTGCCCACCGAACTTGCAAAGGTGTCTTGCCATTCTTAGGATGTCGGAGTTGGGCAGTCCAATGACTGCTGTCGGAACCCGGCAGAGTTCCGTACCAGAGGGAAGACCTGAAGAGAGCGCCCGGAAGATCACTTCCTCGAGAAGTCACTTCCATCCTGGCCTCCCGGTCTGCGACCTCCCCTGACAACACTCCACAGGCTTCGGCCATCCCTCCCCAATCCCTGATCATCGCTTCGTTTCCTGCTAAGCCCCCTTCGGCTCCTGGCACGACGGTTTGACCGCCGCCGCCGACCCCCTTCGAGGCCTCTGCAGCTGCGAATTGTCTTCGCGGATTCTCGTTGTGGGTTGTTGCGTTCCCTTGCACCCTGCACCCGGCTGCACCCTTTGAGCAGCCCCCCAACCATGGAGCTCCAGGCATCCCGCTCCGGGTTGGGTCTTGTCGATTCACGTCCTGATCCCTGGCGACTGTTGTAAGCCGACTGAGTCACAGCCTTAACACTGCTTCACTCTGTTCGCCCAAGACCCCACTCGATCGCCGTTCTGCCCGACACCCTTCCAAGACACCTAAATGAGTCCCATCGCCGTCGCCACAACCCCAGTCATCATTGATCTCAGCAAAACCGGGACCTCCATCCCGGCCAAGACGGGGGACAGCGCGGCTGCGGCTAAGCCCGCCACCAAAGCCGGAGCGAAGGGCAGCAGCAAAACCGCTGGCAGCAAACCAGCAGCCAGCAAAGCCAGCGCCGCCAAAACCACTGCAGGGAAAACCGCTGCAGGGAAAGCCACGGCGACCAAGGCCGGCGCAGGCAAGGCCAGCGCAGGCAAGACCGGTGCTGCGAAGAAAGCCGGTGCTGTGAAGGTGACGTCGACCAAGGTCGTCGATCTGGACACTGCCGCCGACCAGCTTCTGGCCGCCAACGCCAACAGCTCGGCCGAAGCCGGCGACGACGACGACGGCAGCATCAGCGCCAAGGATGAAAAAGCCGCCAAGGCTCTCGCCAGCATCAAGGTGGGCCCCAAGGGTGTCTACACCGAGGATTCAATCCGGGTGTATCTGCAGGAGATCGGTCGTATCCGGTTGCTGCGACCCGATGAGGAGATTGAGCTGGCCCGGAAAATTGCCGACCTGCTCCAACTCGAAGAACTGGCCACGCAATTTGAGAGTGACCACGGCCACTATCCCGACACCAAGGAATGGGCCGTCCTCGTTGAGATGCCGCTGATCAAATTCAGACGGCGTCTGATGCTGGGCCGCCGCGCCAAGGAAAAGATGGTGCAATCCAACCTGCGCCTGGTGGTTTCGATTGCCAAGAAGTACATGAACCGAGGCCTGTCCTTCCAGGATTTAATCCAGGAAGGATCACTCGGCCTAATCCGCGCCGCCGAGAAATTCGACCACGAGAAGGGTTACAAGTTTTCGACCTACGCCACCTGGTGGATTCGCCAGGCAATCACCCGCGCCATTGCCGACCAATCGCGCACCATTCGCCTGCCGGTGCACCTCTACGAGACCATCTCCCGAATCAAAAAGACGACCAAGACCCTCAGCCAGGAGTTTGGCCGCAAGCCCACTGAAGAGGAGATTGCCGAATCGATGGAGATGACCATCGAGAAGCTGCGCTTCATCGCCAAGAGTGCCCAACTGCCGATCTCCCTGGAGACCCCAATCGGCAAGGAAGAGGATTCTCGCCTCGGTGATTTCATTGAGGCTGACATCGAGAATCCCGAACAGGACGTGGCCAAGAACCTGCTGCGCGAAGATCTCGAGGGAGTCTTGGCTACCTTGAGCCCCCGCGAGCGCGACGTTCTGCGCCTGCGCTACGGCCTCGATGACGGCCGCATGAAGACCCTCGAAGAGATTGGTCAGATCTTTGATGTGACCCGCGAGCGCATCCGCCAAATTGAAGCCAAGGCCCTGCGCAAGCTGCGCCACCCCAACCGCAACGGCGTTCTCAAGGAGTACATCAAGTAGGGGTCCGATATCCACTGGCGTAGGGGGAAGTTGTGGCTGGTGTTGGCTCAAGAGAGCCGACCCTGGCCTTGAACTCGGAGTTGTCGTTGGCACTGCTGCTGATCAGAGTTGCGGTGATGAGGTACCGTGAAAGAAAAGGTGGCCTGTCCAGAAAGAACAGACCACGTCAACATGCGGCGAACGTCGGCCTTAGAATCTAACCGTTGATCAGAGAATCAGATTGCTGCTAGTGATCAGTAGTTTGCCACGCAGATTGATGGCAAAGTCGGCGGTCAAGTCACCGTTTAGATCGGCTTCCAGCACAGAGCATGTGGCACGGAATTAACCGCTACACAAGTCAACGGTATAGACAAAGCGATCGTTATCTCTTCCGCCTGTGATGTGGTCAGCGCCCTCACCACCAGAAAGGCGGTCGTTACCCAAGCTTCACTTGAGGATGTCGTTGCCGAGATCTCCCTGCAACCGCCAGAGCTTCGCCAAGAACGCCCGATCACTTGGGCTTCACTCGCAACATGATGAAGACGCTATGAATGTATCAACCTACTGATCAGCACCCATAACCACGGCCGTTCCATTTTTGGGCCAGATAGCACGCAGCAAAAGCATGCATGATCTTAAAAGAGTCTGGATAACCCTAAGATTAATCGAAGCAAGCAGCTATCCAGACCATAACCTGCCATGAAATGGCAGCCAAATCACGCCTCGAACTCAAGACAGCCTTGAAGATTAGTGCCTCGAGAATTCACTACTCAAGCGAGGCTTTTTCGCAGTAAGCGCCAAGAGAGTCAGTAGTCTTAGATATTTCAACTAGGCTATTTTTTTCTGAATCGTCAACACCATCTCCGGCTTCTATCGCCGCAATAAATTTATCCCAGGCCTGGGTCATATCTAGTATTAGACCCCTTCCTTCTTCCGTCTCGACAGAATCAGCAATGCTATCAATCTTGTCCAATAGCGGTTTAATTTTTTCAAAAAAGTCTGGCCCTGGTGATGCAAAGAGTTCTCCGGCTTGGAGTACGAGAGGCTTGATCTCCTCGCAAGCTGTTGCTACTGAGATCGTCTCTTCTGCTGGAGGTGTCGATTCGGATGAATCGGATTCCGGGGCCTTGCAACTTGTGAGAGCCATCGCCACCAAGGCTAATGCGGCAGCTGACTTGCGAAAATTCATCGAATCGAGGCTGAGCGGATTTTTGCTCAGGCAATTACTGGCCTATCAAACCTAACATCTAGGCAAGAAAAGCTTAATGAGTACCCCATAATGCTGACATGGTGGAGGGTAGATCCTTGTGGTCGGTAGCAACAGCTACAGCGTGAAGCAGTCTGTTCATGAGGGGTATCGGTAGCCGGCAGACAATCCAGAAGATCGCCGCTGGCCACGTCATTCATCAGATCAGATCCTTCGACCTGATCCCAGACAACTTGACACCCCTCAATCCCCACGAACACTTCGAGTAGGGCGCTTGACCAAGCCATGACACTAGCTTCACGATTGCCAGAGTGGAGGTCAGCGAATCGAGGGCGTCGCGATATCGTCTTCCCCTGTCGAGCCTCGGATCCTTGGGGCTAAGGGAGGCGGCCAATACCGAAGTACTGTCTATTGCTTTGGGAGGGGGCTATACGATCGTTAGAAAGCGCGATCCCGTGATGGAACCATTTCAGTAAACCATGCCAAATTTTTCTGAAAATCCCTACATAACCTATTTTCGCTGAAGCTGAAACATCACCCTGTGTTTGGAAGTGAATGGAATAATAAGGCTGTCATCGATCCAAGCAGAGGGGGATGAAAGGAAGACACCGAACCCACCCAGCCCAGCATTGTGAAGCTAGCAGTTCAGAAACTCTTAAAACTTGGTACTCAGCCCAGCCCAGTACTCAGCCCAGCCCAGCCACCGCCCCCATAGTTCATCCCTCGACAAGTTGCAAAATCACCCCTAACGTTCATAGCCACTGAATTTTAAAAAAAAGTGTGATAGCTGCAGAAGCCACAACTGCATTAAGGCTGGCCATCACGGCCTGAGGGTGCGGTGGCGGTAGCCGTGGCAGGCGGGATCTTCCCGATATTACGCCTCTGTCGACAAACATGCTCCACGACAACTTGTCTATGGGCTGGTGTTCGAACAGCAGGCAGCCGATGAGCCCGGGGCGACACTCTCGCAGGGGCGGCGAAAGAAGCCCTGTCCCTAGGGGAGGTAATGGATGAGCGTGGCGGCTACGGGAGTGACTTTGTGTGTGTGCCTTGCTGACGCCAGATGGCAAATAAGCAATAATAAAGATGTCTTTCTCTTTTCAACCGATGTCAGAAGAGCATCTCAAGGCTTTCCTGGAAGCCGTTAAAGCCGATGCAAGCTTGCAAGAAAAACTAAAGACGGCCACCGAGAAGAGTGCTGTTGTTGCCATTGCTAAAGAAGCAGGTTTTGTAATTGCCATTGAAGCCATGGAAAAACATACCGAAACAGATGCTTATTTATACGAGGAAGTGTTATGGAGTTATCTTGTAGAGCTTTCAGACGAAGAGACGATGCGTTGACACAGGGAGATGCCTAGGGAGTGCAAAAGGCTATACAATTAATGGGGGTGCAGGAAGGATAGGGGCCAGACTTACTGTATCTGAAAAGTATTGGATGATTGATGATTGCCCCAGCAAAAGCGTTTCATTGCATTTAAAAAACAGCAATAGCTTGGATGCGGGTTGGTTGGGTTAACGCATAGGAGCCCACCGGATTCAGGGAGGTTGTCACCCCTTTCATCCATCCATCCGGGGACTTGAGTGCATGACCAATGCGGCGCTCCAGCGAGGCCGTCTAGCCGAAGGCTTCTGCGAAGCAGTGGGCTGATGTGAAGAGACAGATGCCCCCGTCACATCGGCCTATCGTGGCCCTGAGAGGTGTACCTACATGCCTACAGCGATGGCTGGGGCCAGATCTGTCCAATACAAGGCACCCACCTCAGGTACAACGAGCTGACGCCCCAAACATGGATCAGCTTGGAAACGTGCAATCAAGCAAAGTGCCAGGGAATAGAGGTTACTAGCAGAACACACACGGGCTTGCTATCAATCGAGATCCCGCCAGGTTAATTGCAAGGGTTGCCGGACAGATAAAACGATATACCATTTTCAGCAT
>CAMDVN010000003.1 GCA_945877595.1 Cyanobium sp. NIES-981
ATGGAAGTGATGCACGAGCGCAATGCTCACAACTTCCCCCTCGACCTGGCAGCTGCTGGTACCACCTCGGTGGCCCTGAGTGCACCTGCAATCGGCTGAGGTCCAAACCTCCCTGGGCTGATCCCAGCCCAACCCCAACGGAATCCCCAACACCCCCTGCTAACACAGGGGGTTTTTTGGTGGTGGGACCTGACGGGAATGGGCTGCCAGCTGGCCGTTGGTTCCCTGAGATCCCGTGTGGTGACAAAGCCGGTGACCGGATTTGAACCGGCGACCTACTGATATGGCATCGACGCCCAATGGAGCCGCCCTTAGGGAGACTCTGGAAAACCCAGGCCATTCGCGGGACAATCGTTCTGTGATCGCAAGTCAGGACTGACTGGATAGGCAGCAAGGCGCTCGGCTTTGCGGATGACGAGCTCACCACGGCTAAATAGCAACCAAAGGGGAGAAGTTCCTGGCTGAGATGGAGGTCGTGGTGCCATGGCAGGCGCTGATCGAGTAGATCGAGCCCTACTACCCCAAGACCAGCAAGAAGGGCGGTAGGGCTCCGGTCTGATTCACTCGGTTGTGACGTCGGCCGCTAACGTGCCTGACCTCACCCCAGCTGCTGAGTTCAGGGTTGCGATGCGACCGACCGGGCAAACGCCGAGTTCTGTGGGATACGCCTGAGGGCCGGTTGGAGGATTTGGTCGAAATCGCCAAGGCCCACATCCGCTTGAAAGTGGAGCACCCATTCAGGGTGATCAAGCAGCAGTTCGGCTTTCAGAAGACCCGACGACGTGGCCTGGCCAAGAACCACGGCAAGATCAATGTGATGGCTGCTTTGACCCATCTGTATCTCGCCCGTGGCCATTGACTGGCTGCAGCATCAACACAGAGATGGTGTGCCTGTTGGTCTTAATAGGGGCCCAAAAACATGGAAAAAAGGTCCGTAATCAGTAATCCAGGGGCTGATTTAGACCTCAATGCGACACAACGTCCACGTCAGCTGATTGTTGGCGGCATGCACGTTGCTCAAATCGGCGTTGCCCAGAGCTTCCCTCGCGGACTCCGTGCTTTAGCGTGTTTCAGTCCATGACGACCGCTTTACTGTGTTTAGGAATCAACAATATCCTAAAGATAGCAACACTATGGGAATGAAGATTACACGGCGCTCCATGCTTACTGTTGGAACGGCGGCTATCGCGACGACGGCTGCTGGCGCGGCCCTAGGCGTTAAGGCCGATGTTCAGAAGAGCGCTGCGTCTGCTGCTCATGGTGACACCACAGTGGATGTTGTCGTGATTGGTGCTGGGGTTTCAGGGCTGATCGCGGCACGAGAACTTGAAAAATATCAGCGCAGTACAACTGTGCTGGAAGCTCGACCCCGAATCGGAGGACGTTGTGTTCGTCAACAGACCATTCAGAATTGGTGGCTGGATTTAGGCGGGCAATGGATGGGGAAGACCCATCACTTGTTTAAATCATTGACCCAAGATCTGGGCATAAAAGTCTTTGATAGCTACTTCGATGGCAACACTGTCCTGATCTGGAATG
The DNA here is from genome assembly GCA_945877595.1 of Cyanobium sp. NIES-981. GTDB lineage: Bacteria > Cyanobacteriota > Cyanobacteriia > PCC-6307 > Cyanobiaceae > RGUW01. The sequence continues at coordinate 1,540 of CAMDVN010000003.1, forward strand.
GCAAAAAGGTTGTTGTGCCTGTAAACGATGACTGGGCCAAATCTTTTCTCAACATTTCCTATGGAGATTTGCCAGTACCTGTCAAGGATCGGGAGGCCGCACAGGATCTTCATCGGGAATTCCTGCAGCTGGTTCAGTCAGTCGACGCTAATAAGCCCTGGTTGTCGCCAGATGCAAGGACTTTAGATACTCAAACGATTGATACATGGATGCGCAGTCGGACCGACTCAGAACTCGCACAATTTATTGTGAAATGGTATACACGAAGTGGTGGCTCGGGCGGGTTTGAGCCAGGTGATTCCTCGATCCTTCATCTAGCGCAAACTCAAAAGGCTTCACCTCAAGGAGAGACTCCTGAAGCCTTGCTGCTATATGGGGCCGTTGGTCAGATTCCTGACATGCTGGCCCGTCAGATTCGAGGAAAAATCCACACAAATGCGGCAGTTCAAGCCGTGATACGCCAACCCGATGGCGGCTACGTTGTTAAGGCTGCAGACGGGACTAGCCATCGATGCCGGGCTGTTGTTGTGGCAATGCCACCGGCTCTGCGCTCAAGAATTGTTTTTGAACCTGGACTTCCGCCCCAGGTTTCAGGTCTGCAACAGCGCTCCCCGATGGGTTCAATGTTCAAGATCCTCTGCATCTACCAGACGGCATGGTGGCGTGAGCAAGGTCTCAATGGCTACGCACAAGGTAATTTGCCAACAGTTCAACTCACTGCTGATTCATCACCTCCCTCCGGTAAGCCTGGTGTTCTTGCAGCATTTGTGTCTGCCGATCGTGCTGTGAGCCTTGGCCTGCAGAACCCACGAGCAAGACGTGAGGCAATCCTCGCCGATCTAGTGCAGTTCTGGGGTCCCCAAGCTGCGGCACCACTCGATTATGTCGAGATCAACTGGGGAGAGGAGAGCTGGACAACGGGTGGATTTACCTCATATTTGACAACAGGTGCCTGGACAAGCTTCGGGCCAGCATGGCGTGAACCCGTTGGCCGTGTTGTGTGGGCAGGAACGGAATCCTCAGCGCGATGGGCAGGCTATTACGAAGGTGCCATTCAGGCCGGTATGGATGCTTCAAAAACAGTGCAAAAGCTTCTGAGCTAAAGAGAATCTGGATGAATGCTTGTGGAGTAATCGACGTCGAAGTAGGGTGAGATTGAGGCCTCATTGCTGGACAAATGTGGACCCTGAAACGGATAGCTTTGGAAGGGAAGCAAAGGGTGCTTTCTGAGGATAGATCTTGAGGGCCGCTTCCCCTCCCAGTGAGCTGTCTGGTCTTGCATGCCAATGGCTCCATGGCAATGTCTCCATGGCAATGCCTTCATGGAAATGTCTCCATGGGAAGCGAGCCAGGCTAATTTCAGCGTCCCAGCCGCCGCTGTAGGCTCGTCAGTACACCTCTACTCGGCCATGTGGAGAATCTTCTGCTACGTATTTGAGGGTTCTCCAGAGTCTTTTGACCAGGATGTTGTCGTAGCATCATTTTCGCCTTGACCGGCTGATTTTGATTCCTTCAGTCTGCAACCTTGCCTCGACGTCGGTAGAGGTGAATTGCCCGGATTCAAGGGATCGTCGCAACACCCTCATTTTCGAAGGTCGATCAGCGATGTCGAGAAAGCACCAGCGTCAAATGAAGGTACGAGCTCAGCGAGGTCTTTGTGCGGGCCTGGGACGGTTTCCCCTTAGGCGTTTGGCTACTGCCGGCCCAATCAGCCAGCTCAAGGACGGCAGCCCATGACGCCGGATGCCGTATTGCAACACTTTTGCAACAACCCCGACACCGCTTTAACCCCTAGTGCCCAGCTTCGGGGATGGTCGGCCACTGCAGCGATGGCTTCATCCACCGCGTCTGCGGCCCAAGGGATCGAGAGGGTGACCCCACCAGCCTTTTTGTCAATCAGTTGATCGCGTGCCAAGAATGGCTGCGATTCGTGTCGAGAGTTGGCACGCGTTTGGTACGCGTTTGGCACCCGCTTCCTCTTGCCATCAAAAAAGGGCCCCTGCATTTTGCTGAGACCCCCTGCTGAAACTGAAGCCGGTGACTGGATTTGAACCTGCGACCTACTGATTACGAATCAGTTGCTCTACCACTGAGCTACACCGGCGACCCACTGAAACTACCATTGAGGCTGAGGGTTTGAGCTGCCAGTGTCACGTGATTCCAAGCCCCTCGATGCCGAGCTGCGGACCCGCTTGCTTCAGGAGGCACGCACGCCTTGGCGCAGCCTTAGGCGTGGTCTCTGGATTGCCTTGTCAGCCTCTGCAGCCGTGGGCATGGCCACGATGGCGTTGCGTTTGGCGAGCGGAGCTGAGGTCCCCTCATCCGATCTGCTGATCCAGCTCAGTGCCCTAGGGGTTTTCGGAAGTTTGCTCTGGTTTGATCGCAATCGCTCCAGTTGAGGTGGGGGTTTCGCCTGGTGAGTTGCCTTTGGTTGGATTTCTTTCTTCAGTTGAGGCAGCCTCTTGGATTGAGTCTGCAGCCTCTGCGCTTGAGGCAGTCTCTGCGCTTGAGGCAGTCTCTTCGGCCGATTCAACCGTTGCGGTTGAGGCCGGTTGGGGTTGTTGCGGTCTCTGACTGGGCTGGGGCGGCTGTGGTGGAGCTGTGGCGACAGCCAGTTGAAGGCTGCCCAAGCTGAGCAGCGGCAGGCCGGGGCTGCTGCGTCCGTTGGCCATTGTCCCTGGGCTGAGGGGCATGGTGGCGGCCAATTGTTCGGGGCTGCGGCTCAGTAACCAGATCGCCTGAACCAGTTGATGCCATTGCCAGACCACCAGGGCCAACAGGGGCACGGTGATCAGCAGGCTCAGCAGGCGCCCGGGTTCCTCCAGGGGGGAAAGGGCGCTGGCCAGTGCTGCAATGCGGTCGAGCCACCAGACCAGGGGTAGAAGCAACACGGTGCCAAGCACCAGCAGCAGCCGAGGCAGGATGTGGGTCTGCAGGGCCGCCAGCCGTCGTGCCAGTTCACTGCGAAGCGGCAAGGGCTGTTTCACCAGCAACAGCGAGCCTGGATCGGCGGGTTTGCGCCACAGCACAACGGTGGGAGCCACTGCACCCAGGGCCCAGACCAGCAGTCTCTCCAAGCCAGGTAAGGGTCCAGGGTCGGCGCTGGACAGCACCAGCAACACCAGCAGCATCTCCAGCGGCAGAACCCCCAGGCTGGTCAGCTGGAGCCATAGCAGGGGCTCGCTGCGGGGGTTCACGGCACGACTGGGGGTGGGCTTGGGGTGACGACGACTGGGACCAGTGGGCTGGGGTTAGGTGCTCAGGGTTCGGCGCTGGGTGACCAGCTTGTAGGCCTCCACCCGATCGCGGTCCTGCCAACCGGTGAAGCGGTCGCAGCCGATGCCGCACTCGAAGCCCGTGGCCACCTCCTTGACGTCGTCCTTGTTGCGGCGGAGGGAGTCGAGGTCGCCCTCGTACACCTTTTCCTTGCCCCGCCACACGCGCACCTTGCAATTGCGCTGCAATTTGCCGTTGGTGACGTAGCAACCTGCCACGGCGCTCTTGCCGATGGTGAAGACCGCACGGACCTCGGCCTCGCCCAGGGATTCCTCCACCAGCTCTGGCTCCAGCAGGCCCTCCATGGCCATTTGGATGTCTTCCAGAAGCTTGTAGATGACCTCATAGTCACGCACGTCAACGCCCGTGGCGTCGGCAGCGCGTTTGGCGCCTGGAGCCATCGAGGTGTTGAAGCCCACGATCACGGCGCCCGATGCAGCCGCCAGGTCCACATCGGTTTCGGTGATTTCGCCAGGGGCCGAAAGCAGCACCCGTACCTGCACTTCGCCTTGAGGCAGCTGCTCCAGGGCGCCGAGAATGGCTTCCACAGAACCCTGCACATCGGCCTTGAGGATGAGGTTGAGCTCCTTGAGCTCGCCTTCGCTGGCCTGACCAGACATCGACGCCAGCGACACCCGCCGAGAGGCCATCTGTTGGGCCAGGCGGGTGGCTCGGGCCTGGGTGGCACGGTCACCCACCACGGAGCGGGCAGTTTTTTCGTCGGTGTAGACCTCGAACTCATCGCCAGCCGTGGGAACTTCGCTGAAGCCCAGGGCTTCCACGGCGTAGGAGGGACCGGCCTCTTTGACGCGTTTGCCACTGTCATCGACCATGGCCCGCACCTTGCCAAGTACGTGACCGGCCGCGAGCACGTCGCCAGCCCGCAGGGTGCCGTTCTGCACCAGCAGGGTGGCCACGGGGCCCTTGGCCTTGTCGAGGTGGGCTTCGATCACGGTGCCCTTGGCCATCCGATCCGGATTGGCCTGGAGGTCTTCGACCTCAGTGACCAGCAGGATCATCTCCAGGAGTTTGTCGACGTTTTCGCCCTTGATGGCGCTCACCGGCACCATCACGATGTTGCCGCCCCAGTCCTCGGCTACCAGGTCAAGGCCCGAGAGCTCCTGCTTGACGCGGTCGGGGGAGGCCCCTTCCTTGTCGATTTTGTTGATCGCGACAACAATCGGCACTTCTGCCGCCCTGGCGTGGCTGATGGCCTCCAGGGTTTGCGGCCGCACGCCGTCGTCGGCAGCGACCACCAGCACGGCCACGTCGGTGACCTTGGTTCCACGGGCCCGCATGGCGGTGAAAGCCTCGTGGCCTGGGGTGTCGAGGAAGGTGATCTTGCGCTGTTCGCCGCCGTGGGGAACTTCCACCTGGTAGGCCCCGATGTGCTGGGTGATTCCACCCGCTTCGCCTGCGGCAACGCGAGTTTTACGAATCGCATCCAGCAGGCTGGTCTTGCCATGGTCCACGTGGCCCATCACGGTGACCACTGGGGGGCGTCGGATCAGGTGGGCGCGGTCGCTTTCCTCGATCATCTCGACGGTTTTCTTCGCCGCCTGCTGTACGTCATCTTCGAGCACGGGGACCCCGAATTCCCCAGAGACTGCCTCGATTGTTGAGAGATCCAGGCTCTGGGTAACGGTGGCAATGATCCCCTTGAAGAAGAGGCTCTTGATGATCTCGGAGCTCTCAACGCCCAGCTTTTCGGCCAGTTCTTGCACCGTGAGATTGCCCTCGGGCACGATCAGCATCTCGGGCCGCACGGCCTTGGCTTCGCGGGAGGTGCGGAGCTCCATGGCCCGGCGACGCTGACGCTGACGGGTGGTTTCCTTCTTGCGCTTGCGCACCGCCACCGTGGGCTTGGACGGGCTGGCAGCAGTGCCGCGGGGCTTGGCGGGGCGAGCCAGGCTGGCCTGCAGCACCATCGCCTCCTGTTCACCGGCGAATCCGCCGGTTTCAGCAGTCAGAGCATCATCGTTTTCGCCGATGATGTGCACCTTGGTGCGCTGTTTCTGCGGCGTACGGCTGCGCAGTGCTTCCAGCTTGGCGCTGTCGTCCCAGTCGGGACGGCGCGGCCGGCCGGCTGCCCCAGGGGCCGTCGGTGGGCGGAAACCGGGTCGCCGCGGTGCTGTGGGAGGTGCGGCGTTGGGGCGCACCAGATCGGGTGTGGTGGTGCCAGCACCGGCGGCTGGAGCCTCGGTGCGTTCGCCGGGGCGCCGGGGCGGCGGGGCAGTCGGGCGTCCGGGTGAAGGTTTTTGGAGCTGCATGAGCTCGCCGGGGGCCATGGGCCGGCGCATGCCTGGAGGCATGCCAGGCCGTCCAGGCATGGCGGGCCTGCCGGGTCCGGCTCCAGGGCCGCTGGTGCCATCGCGGCGGATGGGTTTGCCCACCAGTTCCAGTGGCGTCGGAGCCGGACGGCCTGGGGCCACACTGGGCCTGCTGGCCCCAGGGGTCGGACGACTTACGGGCTGGCCAGGGCGGGTGGGTGCTGGTGCCGCTGCTCGCGTTGGGGTCGAGGCGGTTGCGGGTGCCGGAGCTGGCGTGCTGAAGGGTTTGCCCACCAGCTGGGGACGGGTTGGCGTAGGCCGACCCGCCTGGTCCAGTTTCCGTGCAGGGCTTGCTGTGCCAGGCCGGGCTGGCTTGGCTGCGATGACCACGGGCTTGCCAGGCATGGGAGGCCGACCCGACGGCGGTGCGGGTTTGCTGACCAGCACTGGCTTGACCACGACAGGTTTGGCAACCACGGGTTTGGCGGCTACCGGCTTGGCGGGCGCGGGTTTGCTGGCTGTTGCGGCCGGGGGCTTGGTGAGGCCCTCGGGAGGCTGGGCCACCGGCGTGGGCTTCGCCAAGGGCGTGGGCTTGGCCACTGGTGAAGGCTTCGCAACCGGCGAAAGCTTCGCCGCAGGGGCGGGTTTGGCAACTGGCTTGGATGCCGCCACAGGGGTCGGAGCTGCCCCAGGGATTGGAGCCGCTGCAGAGGTCTGGGTGACGATGACGGGTGGTTTGTTGGCCACGGGTTTTGGGGCCGTGATGGGCTTCGTGGCGGCAGCAGGTGGCCGTGGCGCCGCTGGCGGCTGCCCGGGAGCTGCAGCAGAAGGGCTTGCTGGCACGGCTTTTTTGACCGACAGGATGGCTTTGGCCGGAGCCTCGCCCGGTTTGGCGACAGGAGGCCGAGGCGCCGCTGCCGAGCCACCGTTGCTACTGCCGGTGATCAGGCTTCGGATTCGCGCTGCTTCGGCGTCGCTGATCGAGCTGCTGTGGCTCTTGGCGGCGACCCCGAGTTTTTCGGCAGCGTCGAGCACGTCCTTGTTGTCCAGGCCGAGGTCCTTGGACAACTCATAAATTCTCACTTTGCCGCTGCTCGTCATTCAGGTCTCCAATGGGCGGGGCCTTGGGGGCCTCGTGGGGGGCCCTGGGGCTTACCGGGCCGCACGCGCACTGCGGCCAATATTCATCTTGCCTCAGAGCATGGTGCAGTGCCGCTAACCAGCCTGCTTTCCAGGATGCCAACGATGGAATCTGCAACCTGGCAGCGCAGAGCCCGTTGCAGTCGTTTGCGTTTCCTGGCGTCCTCGAGGCACTCCTGCGTCGCGCAGAGGTAGGCCGATCGGCCCATCCCTTGGTCGAGCTGGATGCCTGCTCCTCCGGCCAACCGCACCACCCGCCAGAGCTGTTGTCGATCAAACAGCCCTCGGCAGGAGACGCAGCGCCGAAGCACCGCAGCACGGTTCACCGCTCCCCGGCCTCGACGTCGGTCGTGGCCTCGTCGGAATCGGCTTCGTTCGAGGCTTGAGGCTCTGCTTCGGAGTCAGCGGCTTCAGATTCTGAAACAACGTCGGTTTCGGCATCGAGCTCAGCTTCTTGCTCGAGAGCAGCTTCTTGCTCGGGAGCAGCTTCTTGCTCGAGACCGGCCTCTTGTTCGAGACCAGTCTCGTCGGTGTACTCCTCTTCGACGTAGTCCTCCTCGTCTTCGGGGAGGGGATAAAGCTCCCTGAGGCGGGCATCTTCCTCGATGCGGGTCGCCTGCTCGGCAGCCAAACGAGCTTCGGCTTCGGCCTGTAGGGCCTCCTCTTCCTGTCGCTGGGCAATCAGTTCCGAGACCACCACATCTTCGGAACCCTGGTCGTATTCCTGGGCGTTCTTGATGTCAATTTTCCAGCCGGTGAGGCGGGCTGCCAGGCGCACATTCTGACCTTCACGGCCAATCGCGAGGCTCAGCTGATCGGGTGGCACCAGCACATGGGCGTGGTGGCCATCGGGATCCACCAGTCGCACCATCTCAACCCGAGCAGGGCTGAGGGAGTTGGCGATGTACTGACCGGGGTCTTGCGACCAGCGGATCACATCGATTTTTTCGCCGCGCAGTTCATTGACCACTTGCTGAATGCGGGAGCCTCGGGCTCCGATGCAGGCGCCTACTGGATCAACCTCGCGCTCGACGCTGTCGACAGCCACTTTGGTGCGGGGTCCCACGGAGCGGCTGGGGGGATTGGCTTCGCGAGCCACGGCCACAATTCGTACCGAGCCTTCTTGAATCTCAGGAACTTCGTTTTCAAACAGATACACAACCAAGCCAGCATTGGCTCGGCTCACGAACAGCTGAGGCCCTCGCCGGGGCACTTCGCTCACTTCTTTGAGGAACACCTTGAAGGTGGCATTGGCACGGTAGTTGTCGTTGGGAAGCTGGTCCCGACGGGGCAATTCTGCTTCCACTTCAGGCCGGCCCAAGCCAGAGCTCACGGCCATGATCACGCTTTGACGCTCAAAGCGGATCACCCGAGCAGTCAGCACGGGATCCTCAAGATCGGCAAATTCCTCCTGAATCATCCGGCGCTGCTGATCCCGCAGCTTCTGGGCCAGCACCTGCTTGGTGGTGGAAGCAGCCATGCGGCCGAAATCATCCTTTTCGGGAGTGACATCCAGTACAACAGTGTCACCAATCTGAGCGTCTTCGGCGACCTGACGTACCTCCTCGATGGCAATCTGATGATCTTCGCTTTCTACTTCTTCGACAATGATCTTGGAGGCCAGCACACGGTAGCCCTCTTCTTCGAGATCAAGGCCAACGTCAAAATTTGAGAAATAATCCTCTTCAAAAGGATCTTCGCTGATGCCTAGATAGAGGGTGCGTCGATAGCGCTCATAGCCTTTTAGGAGCGCTTCGCGCAGGGCTGCTTCCACCACCTGGGGGGCCAGTTTCTTCTCTTCGCTGATGTCTTCGATCAGGTTGTTCAGACCGGGCAGTAAAACCAGGGCCATGGCAGGGGGGATTCAGTTTTAGGGGATTCAGTTGTCCTGACTTGGGGTGATCAATCGAACTTTGATCACATCACAGCGTGCAATGCGTTTCGGCCGGCCGCGGATGTTGAGGTGCACTGCATCCTCATCGCGCTCCAGCAAAAGCCCTTCGCTTCGCTGTTCAGCGTCCTTGGCGTTGTGGTGAAGCACTTCGACCGGGAAGCCGCGAAAACTGCGGAAATCGCGCTCGCTGTGCAGCTCCTCGCCAATTCCGGGACTGCTGATTTCAAGAACATAGGCGCCCGGGAGCAAGCCGGAGTCATCGAGGGCCGCATCCAGCGGACCACTGAGACCGGCACACTCATCCAGGTTGATGTCGCTGCCATCGGCGCGCTGCACGCGCACTTGCAGGGTGACCGGAATGCGATGGCTGAGCAGCTGGAGGCCTTCCACCACGAAACCCTGGGCCGAGGCGGCGGCTCCCACCACCCGCTCGAGCTCTGAGAGAAGCGGCTGGCTCAACGGGTCCCCTCGGAGCCCGGCAGGGAGCCCGGCAGTTCGATCACCGGGGCTTCGGCGTAATAGTCGCTCTGTTGGACGCTGCCCCGGAGCCGTGCATCCTGGTTGAGGCACTGGGCTTTCTGGTCATCGCTGCGGAGGTATTGGCAGACCCTGGCCCACAACTTGGCTCGGCTGCCTGGGGCGCCCTGGCTGAAGTGGGCCAGGTCTTGCCCTCCCACCATTCCCTGGATCTCCACCTGGCAAAGGGTGCAGCGCTGGCGGCTGCCGGGGGGAATTGCGGCCATGGCCCAATGGAACAAGACGAGTCAACTTAAAGGCTGGGACCACAGGGTCTGCAACTCCTGCAGCTGGACCCCCCTAGCCTGATACTCCACCTCCTGTATGGCAGGAGTTTGCCTGTCTTCATTCCGTGCGTCGCTTGCCGCTGCTGTTGCTAGGTCTCTGCTGCGGACTGTTGGTGTCCCTGGGGGGCGTTGGAGCTGTCTGGGCTGTTGAGGACGCTCCCTCCTCCCCCCCCCACAGCTTTGTGGCCGAAGCGGCCCGGGCCGTGGCTCCCGCTGTGGTGCGTATCGACACAGAACGGGATGTTGCCCGCCAACCCTTCGATCCCGCGATGCTGGATCCGCTGTTGCGGGATCTGTTCGGTGATCCAGCCGGCAGCATGCGCGAGCGCGGCCAGGGTTCGGGCGTGATCATCGATGGGGCCAAGGGCCTGATCCTCACCAACGCCCATGTGGTCGACCAAGTCGACCGGGTTGAAGTCACCTTGGCCGATGGTCGGCACGTCGATGGAGCTGTGGTGGGCGCCGACCCGGTGACCGATCTGGCGGTGGTGAAGGTTGAGGAGACTCATGATCTCAAGGCCGCCCGCCTGGGAGATTCCGAGGCCCTCGAAGTTGGGGACTGGGCCATTGCCCTCGGCAGCCCCTATGGCCTCGAGCGCACGGTCACCCTGGGCATCATCAGCAGCCTTCACCGCGATATCAATGCGCTCGGCTTTGCCGACAAGCGCCTCGACCTGATCCAGACCGATGCGGCGATCAACCCTGGCAATTCAGGCGGGCCCTTGATCAATGCCGTCGGCGACGTGATCGGGATCAACACCCTGGTGCGCTCTGGGCCTGGTGCGGGCCTGGGGTTTGCGATTCCGATCAACTTGGCTCGCAATGTCTCAGCGCAGCTCAGCACCGGCGGTCAGGTGATTCATCCCTACCTGGGTCTTCAGCTGGTGCCGCTGACGGCCCGTCGCGCCCGCGACAACAACCGCGACCCCAACGCCCTCTTGCAGTTGCCTGAGCGGGATGGAGCCCTGGTGCAGCGCGTGCTTGAGGGCAGTCCGGCCGAGGCGGCGGGGCTGCGTCGCGGCGATTTGGTGGTCTCCTTGGCTGATCACAGCGTGACGGACCCCCGCACCCTGCTGCAGCAGGTTGAGCACGCCACCGTGGGACAGTCACTGTCGCTCACCGTGATCCGCGGCCAGCGGGAGCTCAACCTTTCGATCAAGCCGGCCGCCTTGCCCCAAGCGGGTTGACCCTTGCTACGGTCGCGGCCTTCGAAACGATTTCGCGATGTCGGATCTGCAGAACCGCATGAAGCAGGCTGTGGCCACGGCGGCCACGGAGCAGATCCAGAGCGGCATGGTGGTGGGTCTGGGCTCTGGCTCCACCGCAGCACTCATGATTGAGGCCCTCGGCGCCAAGCTCAACAGTGGGGCGTTGACCGACATCGTGGGCGTCACCACCTCCTTTCAGGGCGAGGTGCTCGCCGCCGAGCTGGGCATACCGCTCAAAAGCCTCAATGCCATTCAGCGCATTGACCTGGCCATCGATGGCGCCGATGAAGTCGATCCCTCTTTCCAGTTGATTAAAGGGGGCGGTGCTTGCCACGTGCAGGAAAAGCTGGTGGCCCGCCGTGCTGATCGCTTTGTGGTGGTGGTGGATTCCACCAAGTTGGTGGAGCGACTCAATCTCGGCTTTCTCTTGCCGGTGGAAGTGCTGCCCGGTGCCTGGCGCCAGGTCACCGCTGAGCTGGCGGCCCTGGGTGGGGAGGCCCAGCTGCGTATGGCGATCCGAAAGGCTGGGCCGGTGGTGACCGATCAGGGCAATCTGGTGCTCGATGTGACCTTTGCTGGCGGCATCGCTGAGCCTGCGGCGCTGGAGGGCACAATCAACAACCTCCCCGGGGTGCTCGAAAACGGACTGTTCGTGAACCTCACCGACCAGGTTTTGGTCGGTGAGATCAATGACGGGATCCCTGGGGTGCGCGATCTGGTGAAGCGTTAAACCAGCCGCTGCCGCACCGATTCGGCATGGCTGTGCAGCCCTTCACTTTCGGCCAGGGTGATCACGGCTGACGCTGTGGCCTCTAGGGCTTCGCGGTTGAAGTGGATCAGTGAGGTGTGGCGCAGGAAGGTTTCCACGCTCAGGGCTCCCGCAAAACGGGCCGTACCGCTGGTGGGCAGGGTGTGGTTGGGGCCGGCGAGGTAATCCCCCACCGCTTCAGGGGTGTACGAGCCCATGAAGATGGCGCCGGCATGCTGGATCCGTTGGGCGAGGGCCTCGGGATGCTCCACAAGAAGCTCGAGGTGCTCCGGCGCAAACCGGTCGCTCAAGCTGGCGGCTTGCTCCAGATCCCGGCACACCACCACAAGCCCCCAGTCTTTGAGAGCGGTGCGGGTGATCTCGGCGCGGGGATGATGCGCCAGCTGGGTCTCTAACGCAGCCGGCAGGGCTGCTGCCAGGGCCTCACTGGTGGTGAGCAGGATGGCGGCGGCCAGGGGGTCATGTTCGGCCTGGGCCAGGAGGTCGGCGGCTACCTGGTTGACGTGGGCCGTGTGGTCGGCAATCACCAGCACCTCGCTTGGGCCGGCGAGGGAATCAATCGCCACCTGTCCGTAGACGGCTTTTTTGGCCAGGGTCACGTAGAGGTTTCCTGGTCCGCTGATCACATCGACAGCGGGAATACTTTCGGTGCCGTAGGCCAGGGCACCGATGGCCTGGGCTCCCCCCACCCGATACACCTCTTGAATCCCGGCCAAGTGCGCGGCAGCCAGCACGGTGGGGTTGGGTTCACCGCCGGGACCTGGCGGTGTCACCATCACAATTCGCTCCACACCAGCCACCTTGGCCGGCACGGCATTCATCAACACGGTGCTGGGGTAGGAGGCCCGCCCCCCTGGCACGTAGAGCCCGGCTTTGAGGACTGGTCTCCAGCGGCGCCCCAGCTGTTCTCCATAGGGGCCGACGAGGGCCAAATCGGCTGGGACTTGCTGGCGGTGAAAGGCCAGAATCCGCTCATGGGCCAGTTCCAGGGCCTGTTGTAGCCCGCGCGGGCAGGCCTCCCAGGCCGAGGCCAATCGATCGTTCGCAATCCTGAGGGGATCGGGCCTGATTCCATCAAAGCGCTCGCTGAGCTCGAGCAAGGCCCGGTCGCCTTGGCTGCGCACCTGCTCCAAAATGGAGTCAACCCGAGCGGCTTCGGCGGCCATTTGACTGCCGCTGGTGCGGTGGGCGATGGCGTCTAGCCGGGTCGCCGCCGCCTGGTGGTCTCGCAGGCACTGCAGGTCCAGCGCAGGGGGCTGGGTTCTGCTCTGGCTGGAGGATGAAGCAACCACGGCGTGGGCCCAACGGCGGTGATCTTCAAGCTAGAGCCCCGCATGGGCTCGGTCGGATGGCCCTGCAGGTAGAATGGTTGATTGTCGAATCCGCGCCCGTCAGCCTGTGGCCAATAACAAGTCGTCGAAAAAGCGTATCGAGATCGCCGAGCGCAACCGCTTGCGGAATCGCAGCTACAAGTCTGCCCTGCGCACCCTGATGAAGCGCTGCCTCACCGCTTGCAGCGCTTACAACCAGGCACCTGGCGACGACGCCAAGCTGGCAGTGCAAGTCACCATGAGCGCAGCGTTCAGCAAGATTGACAAGGCGGTCAAGGTCGGTGTGGTTCATCGCAACACTGGCGCCAACCAGAAATCACGCCTCAGTGCGGCTGTGAAGCAGGCCATCGATCCGGCCCCTGCCGCTGTTAGCGCAGCCCAGGTCTGAATCCTGGTGAACGCAGCATCAGAATGGATTGAATCCTGGCCCCACGGCTCCAATCCCGAGGGCCCGCCTGTTCTGATGTGCGTGCATGTTTTCTGTGTCTGATCCCCCCTTGGTTGGAGATGGCCTGCCACAAAGGAGCCCGTTTCCCCTTGTGGACTCCCACTGCCACATCGTGTTTCGTCAATTCGAGGCCGATCTGGATGCGGTTGCCCAGCGTTGGCGCGATTCAGGTGTTCGGGCTTTGGTGCACGCCTGCGTTGAGCCCTCCGAAATCCCGGCGATCCGTGCCCTGGCTGACCGTTTCCCCGAGCTGCGCTATTCGGTAGGGGTCCATCCCCTTGACACTGAGCATTGGGGGCCGGGCACCCAGGCCCTACTGCGTGACGCGGCCCGAGACGATTGCCGGGTGGTGGCGATCGGTGAGCTGGGTTTGGATCTGTTTCGCGATCAGAATCTTGAGGAACAGTTGGCGGTGCTGCGGCCCCAGCTCGATTTAGCTGTGGAGCTCGATTTGCCGGTGATCGTGCATTGCCGCGATGCAGCCGAGCCCATGCTCGCTGAGTTGCGTGCCCGGACCGAGCGTGGCCACTGTCCGCGCGGGGTCATGCACTGCTGGGGAGGCACGCCAGAGGAGATGGCCGCCTTTTTGGCACTTGGTTTCTACATCAGCTTCAGTGGGGTTGTGACCTTTGCCAAGGCCGAGGCCACCCACGCCTGTGCTCGCCAAGTGCCGGCCGATCGCTATCTGATCGAAACTGACTGTCCGTTCTTGGCACCTGTGCCGCGCCGGGGCAAGCGCAATGAACCGTCCTACGTGGCGACAGTGGCGGAGCGCATGGCTGAACTGCGTGGTGAAACCCTCACCGAAGTGGCCTTTACCAGCACATCCAACGCAGTCCGCTTGTTTCAGCTGCCACTTCACACTGTATGATGTTTCATTGGCCTGGATGCGGAAGCGCTCCTTGTTGTCGACGCCTGAAGTCTTGAGTCAAGTCCGGTAGTGAGCCCGCATCGGGCGGCCGTTCCCTGTTTGGGGGGCGGCTGTTCGTGTGGGGGCTGCCCCGTGCCATCCAAGCTTCAGCACTGGCCTCTTCGGCCAAAAAACCGGCTTCGGCCAAACAACTGGCTTCGGCCAAAAAACTGGCTTCGGCCAAAAAACTGGCTTCGGCCAAACCTTTTAACCCGTTCCTGCAGGTTCACCGCATGAGCAGCGCGATCCAGGTCGCTAAGACCGTTACCTACCTGCCCGATTTGGTGGAGGTTCAACGCGCGAGTTTCAAATGGTTCCTGGAGAAGGGCCTGATCGAGGAGCTCGAGAGCTTCTCCCCGATCACCGATTACACCGGCAAGCTTGAGTTGCATTTCATCGGTAGCGAGTACCGCCTCAAGCGCCCTCGCCACGATGTGGAAGAGGCTAAGCGGCGCGATGCGACCTTCGCATCCCAGATGTATGTGACTTGCCGTCTTGTCAATAAGGAGACCGGTGAGATTAAGGAGCAGGAAGTCTTCATCGGCGAATTGCCGCTGATGACCGAGCGCGGAACCTTCATCATCAATGGTGCCGAGCGCGTAATTGTCAATCAGATTGTGCGCTCACCGGGAGTTTATTTTAAAGATGAACAGGATAAAAACGGCCGTAAGACATTCAATGCAAGCCTGATCCCAAACCGGGGCGCATGGCTGAAATTTGAGACTGACAAGAATGATCTGCTGCATGTACGAGTCGATAAGACCCGTAAAATCAATGCCCATGTATTGATGCGTGCCATCGGTCTCTCCGATAACGATGTACTCGATAAGCTTCGGCATCCTGAGTATTACCAGAAGTCGATTGAAGCCGCCAATGACGAGGGGATCTCATCCGAAGATCAGGCGCTGCTCGAGCTCTATAAAAAGCTTCGTCCGGGCGAACCACCCTCGGTGAGTGGCGGTCAAACGCTTCTCCACAGTCGCTTTTTTGATCCCAAGCGCTACGACTTGGGACGAGTCGGTCGTTACAAGATCAACAAGAAGCTGCGCCTCACTATCCCCGATGCAGTGCGCACCCTCACTCCTGAGGATGTGTTGAGCACGATTGACTACTTGATCAATCTTGAGCTCGATGTGGGTGGCGCGAGCCTCGACGACATTGACCATCTTGGTAATCGTCGTGTGCGCTCAGTGGGCGAATTGCTCCAGAACCAGGTGCGAGTTGGTCTCAACCGGCTAGAGCGCATCATCAAAGAACGCATGACGGTTGGGGAGACGGAGAGCCTGACCCCGGCCCAACTGGTCAATCCCAAGCCCCTGGTGGCAGCGATTAAGGAGTTCTTTGGCTCCAGCCAGCTCAGCCAGTTCATGGACCAGACCAACCCCCTGGCGGAGCTCACCCACAAGCGGCGCATCAGTGCCCTCGGCCCCGGCGGCCTGACCCGGGAACGGGCAGGTTTCGCGGTGCGTGACATCCACCCATCCCACTACGGCCGAATCTGCCCAATCGAGACGCCCGAAGGTCCCAATGCGGGCCTGATTGGCTCCTTGGCCACCCATGCCCGGGTCAATGAATACGGCTTCATTGAAACGCCGTTCTGGCGGGTCGAAGATGGCATCGTGCTCAAACAGGGCAATCCGATCTATCTCTCGGCTGACCTTGAGGACGAGTGCCGCGTCGCCCCTGGTGACGTGCCCACCGATGCCGATGGGCGTATCACCGCCGAGCTCGTGCCGGTGCGCTACCGCCAAGACTTTGAAAAAGTGCCGCCCGAGCAGGTCGATTACGTCCAGCTTTCTCCGGTCCAGGTGATCTCGGTGGCGACTTCGCTGATCCCCTTCCTGGAGCACGACGACGCCAACCGAGCCCTGATGGGGTCCAACATGCAGCGTCAGGCCGTACCCCTGCTGCGTCCCGAGCGACCCCTGGTGGGGACTGGCCTGGAAACCCAGGTGGCCCGCGACTCAGGCATGGTTCCGATCACCCGGGTCAACGGCACGGTCACATTCGTGGATGCCACGGCCATCGTGATTCGCGATGACGAGGGCGGTGACCACACCCACTACCTCCAGAAATACCAGCGCTCCAACCAGGACACCTGTCTCAATCAGCGTCCGATTGTGCAGCAGGGCGATTCGGTGATCGCTGGCCAGGTTTTGGCTGATGGTTCAGCTTGCGAGGGTGGCGAGATCGCCCTGGGTCAGAACGTCCTGATCGCCTACATGCCTTGGGAGGGTTACAACTATGAAGATGCGATCCTGTTGAGTGATCGACTTGTCCATGACGATCTTTATACCTCGGTTCACATCGAGAAGTATGAGATTGAAGCCAGGCAGACCAAGCTCGGCCCTGAGGAGATTACCCGTGAAATCCCGAACGTAGCCGAGGAGAGCCTGGGGAATCTCGATGAAATGGGCATCATTCGGATTGGTGCTTATGTCGAGAGTGGTGACATTCTGGTTGGCAAGGTCACTCCCAAGGGTGAATCAGATCAGCCCCCAGAAGAGAAACTGTTGCGTGCCATCTTTGGTGAAAAAGCCCGGGATGTTCGTGATAATTCCCTGCGTGTGCCCAGCACTGAGCGTGGCCGAGTCGTCGATGTTCGCATCTACACTCGGGAGCAGGGTGATGAACTTCCCCCTGGCGCCAACATGGTGGTGAGGGTCTATGTGGCCCAGCGCCGCAAGATCCAGGTGGGCGACAAAATGGCCGGCCGCCACGGCAATAAAGGCATCATCAGTCGGATCCTGCCCCAGCAGGACATGCCTTACCTCCCTGACGGCACCCCCATCGACATCGTGCTCAATCCCCTGGGGGTACCGAGCCGCATGAATGTGGGCCAGGTGTTTGAGTGCTTGATGGGTTGGGCTTCGTCCCATCTGGGTTGTCGGGTCAAGGTGGTGCCTTTCGATGAAATGCACGGCGCCGAGAAGTCGAAGCAGACGGTCCAGGCCTACCTCGAGGAAGCCGCCAATCAGCCTGGAAAGGAATGGGTTTATGACCCTGAAAACCCCGGCAAGATCCAGCTGATTGACGGTCGCAGTGGCGAACCCTTCGACCAGCCTGTCACCGTGGGCTATGCCCACATCCTGAAGCTCGTCCACCTCGTTGATGACAAGATCCACGCTCGCTCGACTGGTCCCTACTCCCTGGTGACCCAGCAGCCCTTGGGTGGTAAGGCTCAACAGGGCGGCCAGCGCCTCGGGGAGATGGAGGTGTGGGCCCTTGAGGCCTACGGCGCCGCCTACACCCTGCAGGAGCTGCTCACGGTCAAATCTGACGACATGCAAGGGCGCAATGAGGCCCTGAACGCCATCGTCAAGGGCAAGCCAATTCCTCGCCCGGGTACGCCCGAGTCGTTCAAAGTGCTGATGCGCGAGCTTCAGTCACTGGGTCTCGACATCGCTGTTTACACCGATGCAGGAGAGGAAGTCGACCTCATGCAGGACGTCAATCCCAGGCGGAGCACGCCCAGCAGGCCCACCTACGAATCCCTCGGCGTCGCGGACTACGACGACGACTGATCGCTGATTGACCCCGGACTGCCCATCGATTGGGCACTGCCGCAGGTTTCATTTCCTTCTCGATCTCCGCGACCCCTAAGCCGATGTCCAACAGCAACCTCCGTACCGAAAACCACTTCGACTACGTCAAGATCACGCTCGCTTCCCCCGAGCGGATCATGCAGTGGGGTCAGCGCACCCTGCCCAATGGCCAGGTTGTGGGTGAGGTCACCAAGCCCGAAACCATCAATTACCGCACCCTCAAGCCCGAGATGGACGGGCTCTTCTGCGAGAAGATCTTTGGCCCCTCCAAGGATTGGGAGTGCCACTGCGGGAAGTACAAGCGGGTGCGTCACCGCGGCATCGTGTGTGAGCGCTGTGGCGTGGAGGTCACTGAAAGCCGTGTGCGGCGCCATCGCATGGGCTTCATCAAACTGGCTGCGCCAGTGAGCCATGTCTGGTACTTGAAAGGGATTCCCAGCTACGTGGCGATTCTGCTTGACATGCCTCTCCGTGATGTCGAGCAGATTGTCTATTTCAACTGTTATGTGGTGCTTGACCCAGGTGACCACAAAGATCTGACCTACAAGCAGTTGCTCACGGAAGATGAGTGGCTGGAGATTGAAGATCAGATCTACGCTGAAGATTCTGAAATTGAGAATGAGCCCGTCGTTGGCATCGGCGCCGAGGCGCTTAAGCAGTTGCTTGAAGATCTCGAACTTAACGAGATCGCTGAGCAGTTGCGTGAGGAGATTGCCGCCAGCAAGGGTCAGAAGCGGGCCAAGCTGATCAAGCGTCTTCGGGTGATCGATAATTTTATCGCCACCAATGCTCGTCCCGAATGGATGGTGCTGGACGTCATCCCAGTCATTCCGCCCGATCTGCGCCCCATGGTGCAGCTTGATGGTGGTCGGTTTGCCACCAGCGATCTCAATGATCTCTACCGCCGGGTCATCAACCGGAACAACCGTCTGGCACGGCTTCAGGAGATTCTGGCTCCGGAAATTATCGTCCGCAATGAAAAGCGGATGCTTCAGGAGGCCGTCGATGCCTTGATTGACAACGGCCGTCGAGGTCGCACCGTGGTGGGCGCCAACAATCGGGCTCTGAAGTCACTCAGCGACATCATCGAGGGTAAGCAGGGTCGCTTCCGCCAAAACCTCCTTGGCAAGCGGGTCGACTATTCAGGTCGTTCGGTGATTGTGGTTGGTCCGAAGTTGAAGATGCACCAATGCGGCCTGCCCAAGGAGATGGCGATCGAGCTGTTTCAGCCCTTTGTGATTCATCGTCTCATCCGTCAAAATATCGTCAACAACATCAAAGCTGCCAAGAAACTCATTCAGCGTGCCGATGACGAGGTCATGCAGGTGTTGCAAGAGGTGATCGAAGGTCACCCGATCCTGCTCAACCGGGCCCCTACCCTTCACCGACTCGGCATTCAGGCCTTCGAGCCCAAGCTGGTCGATGGCCGTGCCATCCAGTTGCATCCCCTGGTCTGTCCGGCCTTCAACGCAGACTTTGACGGTGACCAGATGGCTGTGCACGTTCCCCTGGCAATTGAGGCCCAGACCGAAGCCCGCATGTTGATGTTGGCCAGCAACAACATCCTTTCGCCTGCCACCGGCGAACCCATCATCACGCCCTCCCAGGACATGGTGTTGGGTGCTTATTACTTGACGGCTGAGCAGCCCGGTTCGATCAAACCAGATTTTGGCGATCGGGCCCGCACGTTTGCCAGCCTTGAGGATGTGATCTCTGCCTTCGAAGGCAAGCACATCGGCTTGCATGCCTGGGTTTGGGTGCGTTTCAACGGTGAAGTGGAGACCGATGGCGAGGACAGAGAGCCCCAGAAACAGGAGACCCTCAGCGATGGCACCCGCATTGAACAGTGGCTATTTCGCCGTGATCGCTTTGATGAAGACGGCGCCTTGATCAGCCGCTACCTACTCACCACGGTCGGCCGGGTTGTGATCAACAACACCATCATTGACGCCGTGGCTGCCACCTGAGATCCGTCAGAACGTCTCGATCCATACACCTCCGATTCTCTCCCCCAGTCTTCAGCTATGACCGCCACCCCCGCCAAGAAAACCAGTAAGAAGGGCAGTAAGAAAGCTGCTGAGCAAGCCGCCCAGGCCCTAGCTCAAGCCCAGGCCGCTAGCAAGATGCTGAGCAAGCAGGCCCCCCCCTTCCGCAACCGGGTGATCGACAAGAAGGCTCTGCGGAATCTGGTCGGCTGGGCCTTCAAGCACCACGGCACAGCTGCCACGGCTTCGATGGCCGATGAACTCAAGGACCTGGGTTTTCGCTATGCGACCCAGGCCGCGGTGTCGATTTCGGTTGACGACCTGCGTATCCCTGGCGACAAGGCCGCCCTGCTTGAAGAAGCAGAGCAGCAGATTACCGAGACCGAAGAGCGTTATCGCCTTGGTGAGATCACCGAGGTGGAGCGCCACACCAAGGTGATTGACACCTGGACCGAAACCAACGAACGACTGGTCGCTGCAGTTCGCCGCAATTTTAACGAGAACGACCCTCTCAATTCAGTTTGGATGATGGCCAACTCAGGGGCCCGGGGCAATATGTCCCAGGTTCGTCAGCTGGTCGGCATGCGCGGACTGATGGCGAACCCCCAGGGTGAAATTATTGACCTGCCAATCCGAACCAATTTCCGTGAGGGACTGACGGTCACGGAGTATGTGATTTCCTCCTACGGCGCTCGCAAGGGTCTGGTTGATACGGCGCTTCGTACCGCAGACTCCGGCTACCTGACCCGACGTCTGGTTGATGTGGCTCAGGACGTGATCGTCCGCGAAGAGGATTGCGGTACCACCCGCGGTATTCCGATTGATGCCGACGACAAGGGTAATTTCGGGACCAAGCTGATTGGTCGTCTGGCCGCTGAGCCGGTTCTCGACGCTGCGGGTGAGTTATTGGTGGATCGCGACGGCGAAATGGATGAGCCCCTCTCACGCCGGATTGAGGCTGCAGGGGTCAAGACCGTCGTGGTTCGCTCACCCCTCACCTGCGAGGCCTCTCGCTCGGTGTGTCGCAAGTGCTATGGCTGGGCCTTGGCGCACAACGAGCTGGTTGATCTTGGCGAAGCCGTTGGAATCATCGCGGCCCAGTCAATTGGCGAGCCGGGCACCCAGCTCACCATGCGGACCTTCCACACCGGTGGTGTGTCCACCGCTGAATCCGGTGTGGTGCGCTCCTTGGTCGATGGGATCGTTGAATTCGGTCCCAAGGCGCGGGTCCGGGATTTCAGAACTCCCCATGGTGTGGAGGCCCAAGTCGCCGAAACCGACTTCATCCTCAGCCTCAAGCCTGCTGGCAAGGGCAAACTCCAGAAGCTTGATATCACCAGCGGCTCTATTCTGTTTGTTAATGACGGCGAGTCCGTCGCCCATGACATCATCCTTGCGCAAATTTCTACTGGCGCAGCTGTCAAGAAGAGTGTTGAGAAGGCGACCAAGGATGTCATTTGTGACCTGGCTGGCCAGGTGCGTTATGAGGATGCGATTCAGCCCAAGGAGGTCACTGACCGTCAAGGCAACATCACCCTCAAGGCCCAGCGTCTTGGCCGTCTGTGGGTCTTCAGTGGCGATGTTTACAATCTGCCGCCCAACGCTTTGCCTGTGGTTCAGGGAAACAATGAGGTCACCACAGGTGTGGTGTTGGCGGAAAGTCGTTTGGTGAGTGAATATGGCGGTGCCGTGCGGCTTCGCGAATCAGCTGGTGATTCGCGCGAGGTTCAGATTGTTACTGCCAGTCTCACGCTCAAAGATTGCAAACTTGCTGGTGAATCGACCCACTCTGGTGAGATTTGGCACCTTGAAGGCAAAGACAACATTCGCTATCTGCTGAAGACCGCTCCCGGCAGCAAGATCGGTGGTGGCGAAATCATCGCAGAACTTGCTGATGATCGGTTCCGTACCCAGACCGGTGGAATCGTTCGGTTTGCTCCTGGGCTCTCCATCAAGAAGGCACGCAGTGCCAAAAATGGCTATGAGGTGAGCAAGGGTGGTACGTTGCTCTGGATTCCTCAGGAAACCCATGAAATCAACAAGGATATTTCCTTGTTGATGATTGAAGATGGTCAGTGGATTGAGGCTGGCACTGAGGTCGTCAAGGACATCTTCAGCCAGACTGCCGGCATCGTGACGGTGACTCAGAAGAACGATATTCTTCGCGAGATCATTGTTCGCTCCGGCAAGCTTCATCTCGTTCCTGACAGCAAGGTTATCGCCAAATTTGCTGAGGGCAAGTTGGTGATGCCAGGCGAGGATCTTGCCAAGGGCCTTAAGGCCGAGGTGATGGTTTTTGTTGAATCAGTCGACACTCCAGAGGGCGGAGCCCTGCTGCTGCGCTCGGTGGAGGAATATGCGATTCCCGACTCTGCCCACCTGCCCGAGCTCGGGACGGTGAAGCAGAATGGTGGTCCGAGCCTGGGGCTGAAGGCCACCCAGCGACTTGCGTTCAAAGATGGTGAACTGATCAAGAGTGTTGAGGGCGTTGAGCTGCTCAAAACTCAGCTGATTCTCGAAACATTCGACACCACCCCCCAGATGACTGTCGATGTGGAGGTGGTGCCCGATAAGCGCGCCAAGACCATTGACCGTTTGCAGCTGGTGATCCTCGAGACCCTGCTAGTTCGGCGGGACACCCTCTCGGACGCCAGCCACGGTTCGACCCACACCGAGCTCCAGGTTGAAGACGGCACCAGTGTCAAGAGTGGTGATGTGGTCGCCACCACCCAGATCCTCTGCAAGGAGGACGGTGTGGTGCAGCTCCCCGACATGGTTGAGGGAGAGCCGATCCGACGTTTGATTGTTGAGAGGTCTGGAGACACCCGTACGCTTGAGATGGGTGTCGCAACCACGGCTGTGAGCGTGGGTCAGCGCGTGGTCGATGGTGACCTACTGGCCGAGGGTGTGGCCGCCCCCTGCTGCGGCCAGGTGGAGGCCATTGACGGTAGTCAGATCACTATTCGCCTCGGCCGCCCCTACATGGTGTCGCCCGATTCGGTGCTCCATGTTCGTGACGGTGAGTTGGTTCAACGGGGAGACAGTCTGGCCCTGTTGGTGTTCGAGCGTCAGAAGACCGGCGACATTGTGCAGGGTCTGCCCCGGATCGAGGAGCTGCTCGAGGCTCGACGGCCACGGGAATCCACAATCCTCTGCCGTAAGAGCGGCACGGTTCAGATCAAGCAGGCTGACGATGACGATTCGATCACGGTGTCGGTCATCGAGCATGACGATGCGATCACCGAGTACCCGATTCTTCTCGGTCGCAACGTGATGGCCAATGATGGCCAGCAGGTCAGCGCTGGCGAGTCCCTCACCGACGGTCCGATCAACCCCCATGAGTTGCTCGAGTGTTACTTCGAGGATCTGCGCAGTCGCAAGCCCACCATGGAGGCAGCGCAAGAAGCGATTTCTAAGTTGCAGTTCCGCATGGTGACTGAGGTCCAGAACGTCTACAAGAGCCAGGGTGTTTCCATTAGCGACAAGCACATTGAGGTCATTGTTCGTCAGATGACCAACAAGGTGCGCATTGAGGATGCGGGTGACACCACCTTGTTGCCTGGTGAGTTGATCGAGCTTCGCCAGGTCGAGCAGACCAATGCTGCCATGGCGATCACCGGCGGGGCCCCCGCTGAGTTCACGCCTGTGCTGCTGGGGATCACCAAGGCCTCACTCAACACCGACAGCTTCATCTCGGCGGCCTCGTTCCAGGAGACCACCCGCGTTCTCACCGAAGCGGCGATCGAGGGCAAGAGCGACTGGCTGCGTGGACTCAAAGAGAACGTGATCATCGGTCGCCTCATTCCTGCCGGCACCGGTTTCAGTGGCTTTGAGGAGGAACTGCGCGCCGAGGCAGGTCCCCATCCCGACATCCTCGAAGAGGAGGCCGCTGGCTATCGCCGCATGGCCAACCTTCGGCCTGATTACACCGTTGAGATGCCGGCACCTGTCCCGTCCATGGCCGTGTTGGACGATCCCTCCGATGCCGATCTGGAAGCCACGCGCAGCCGTCATGGCATCGAGGCCAGCGTCAGCGGTGCGGCGGCCTTCACCCGGCCCTCACTCGATGACGTGATGGAGGAGGAGTTGATTGCTGATCCCACCGCCCTCGAAGGTCTCCAGGAAGAGGGGCTGTTGAGCGATGACTAAATCCACCCTCCACCAGCCCTCCCCCGGGCTTACCACCACGCTGGGGACACCTGTTCCCCAGCGCCGGTTGCCCCGGTATGGCTTTCACCGCCACACCGAGTTACTGAATGGACGCATGGCGATGCTGGGATTCATCGCCCTGCTCGCCGCGGAGTTGAAGCTCGGCCATGGGCTGCTGATCTGGCCATGATCGACCGTCCCCTGCTGGGGATGCACCGCCCTGAACTGGAGCAGTGGGCCACAGCTCACGGCCAAAGCGCCTTTCGAGGTCGTCAACTCCACGATTGGATTTACGCCAAAGGAGCCCGCAACATTGCGGCGGTCACCGTGCTTTCAAAGGCGTGGCGTGACCAGCTGGCCGCCCAACCGCCCACCCCGGCCCTCGATTGGATTGGCCGTTCCACGGAGCTGCGCCGCAGCGTTGCCCGTGATGGCACCACCAAGTTGCTGCTGGGCACCGCCGATGGTCTCAGCCTTGAAACCGTGGGTATTCCGGCCGAAGGGCGGCTCACCGTCTGTGTGAGCTCCCAGGTGGGCTGTCCAATGGGGTGCCGCTTTTGTGCGACTGGCAAGGGTGGGTTGCAGCGATCCCTCGCCGTGCATGAAATCGTGGACCAGGTGCTCTGGGTGCGCGAGGTCATGGATCAGCGCCCCACCCACGTCGTCTTCATGGGGATGGGGGAGCCCCTTCTCAATAGTGAGGCGGTGCTTGAGGCAATTGATTGCCTTTGCACTGATCTGGGCATGGCCCAGCGCCAGATCACGGTGAGCACCGTGGGTGTTCCCAAGACCCTGCCGACCCTGGCCCAGCGTGCTCTTGAACGGCTGGGTCGGGCCCAGTTCACGTTGGCGGTGAGCTTGCATGCGCCGAGTCAGCCGTTGCGTGAGCAGCTGATCCCCACGGCCCATGCCTACCCGCTGGAGGCCTTGCTTGAGGACTGTCGTCGCTATGTGGGCATCACCGGTCGGCGGGTGAGTTTCGAATACATCCTGCTGGGCGGCCTCAACGACCTGCCCCAGCAGGCGGTGGCCTTGGCCCAGCTCCTCCGTGGCTTTCAGAGCCACGTCAATTTGATTCCCTACAACCCGATTGAGGAGGAAGACTTTCAGCGGCCCACGCCCGAGCGGGTGGCGGCCTTTAAGGCGGCCCTCGAGCAGCGACACATTGCCGTGAGCGTGCGGGCCAGTCGCGGTCTTGACCAGGATGCAGCCTGTGGCCAGCTGCGCCGCCGCACCGCCCAGCGTGACGAGCTCGCCGCTTCGTAGCGGATTAGGTGGGGTCGCGATCGGGGTGAAAGGCGCCGCGGCAGCCGTCGCCCCCCCAGGGCACCAGATGCAGCATCAGTCCAAAGGCCGGTAGGGAGGCCAGGGCCGTGGCGAGGAAGTAATCGCCCCAGCCCAGCTGGGCCGCCAGCCATCCTGATGGCAGGGCCAGCAGGGTGCGGCTCAAGGCATAGATCCCCGACAACAGCGCGTATTGGGTGGCTGAGAAGCGGGGATTGCAGAGGCTCATCAGCAGGGCCACGAAGCCGGCGCCCACCATGCCGTTGGCAAGGTTCTCGAGGCTGACCGCGGCGATGAGCCCTGGCAGTCCGCCTCCGAAGCGGGCCAGGGCTGCATAGCCCAGGTTGCCGGCCGCCCCCACCACGGCAAACAGCCACAGGCAGCGGTTCATTCCGAGTCGGGCAAAGAGCACCCCACCCACCACCGTGCCGACCATGGTGGCGGCGATGGCCCAGCCACCATCGAGCAGGCCGATCTGGGCGTCGCTGAAGCCGGCCTGCTTCAGAAAGGCGATGGAGAGGGCCGCCAGCAGACCATCGGGCCAGCGGTAGAGCAGCACGAGCAGCAACAGCCACGGGGCCTGGTTGGGCCCGGTGCGTCGCAGGAACTCCCGTGCGGGACCGAGCACCGCCTGCCGCAGGCTTCGCACCGGATGGGCCACAGGCGGCAGGGCCGGCGCCCTCAGGGTGAACGGCACCACCAGCAGCATCAGCAGGGCGCAGCCTGTGAAGGCTGCCCCCCAGCCGAAGCGGCCGGCAAGCAGAAACCCGCCGGAGCTGACGAGCAGCATCCCCGTGCGGTAGGAAAAGTTGTGGGTGGCCGCACCCTGGCCGCGCTCCCGTTCGGGCAGAAGATCGGTGCGGTAGGCATCCACCACGATGTCTTGCGTGGCACTGGCCGTGGCCAGCAGCAGGGCCAGGCCGGTTGCGAGTTGCAGCCCGTGGGGGCCCGTGGCGCTACCGCTGGCCGCCAGCGCCGCCAGTAACAGCAGCACCCCCACTAAAGCCAGTTGCAGGGCCAGCATCCAGCCTCGGCGGCGATCCAGCCAGGGAAGGGGCCAGCGATCGAGCAGCGGCGCCCAGAGAACCTTGAAGCCGTAGGGCAGCGCCGCTAGCTGGGGGATCACCCCGATCAGCTCCAGAGGGACGTTGTTGGCTGCCAACCAGCCCTGCAGCAGCTTGCTGCCCACATTGAGCGGTGCACCACTGGCCAGTCCTTCGGCTGCCACGGCCACAAGTCGCTCCCGCGCGCTGCCGGGGGGCTGGTCAGGCTGGGCCATGGGGGTGGGTGCGGGCCGAGGAACCCTAAGGGCGATGATGGAGCCAGGCACCCTGGCCAACTCCGCCTGGCTAACTCCGCCTGGCCAACCCCGTTGGCTGCCTGTCCTTTCGCCGCTGCTCCGTTCGTGCAATTTTTTCGCTCCACCCTGTTGCCGGCGGCGATTGTGCTCCTGTTTGGACTGGCCCTGTTTGCGGTGAGTGCCCGCATCTGGTTGCCGGGTGACATGGCTGCGCCGGCCCCGATCAGCTGAGGCCAGTGCCGTGATTGCTCCCGAAGACCCACTGTTCTTGGATGTTGCCGGGTCTGGGCGGTGGACGCCCTACGACGAAAATGCATCCCACGCGCTGATCCTCGATCCCGACGTGCTCGCCGCCGAGCTGGCCTTGGAGCTTCTCGGTGATCCCCTCGATGAGATCGAACCTGACGATCAGCAGGCCGGCGACGTCGCTGCTGACTGTGACCTCGGCCTGCAGCTGCTGGCTGGAGGACACGAGGGCCATCTGCAGGGGCTGCGGATTTTTTGCGAGCACCGCGATCCGCGCGCGATCCCGCTGCTGCTGCCCTTGCTGCAGGTGGCATGTCCAATTGTGCGAATGAGTGCGGCCTATGCGCTTGGTCGCAACCCCGACCCCCAAGCGCTGGAGGGTCTGCTGGCCATGCTGGCCACCGACAGCAACGGCTATGTGCGCAAAGCGGCAGCCTGGAGCCTGGGCAATTTCCCCGACGCGCCGGTGCTCAATCCGTTGATCCGGGCTCTGCAGGTTGATGTGGCTGCGGTGCGTCTCTGGGCAGTCAGTTCTTTGGCCGAGGCCGGTGCAACGGGGGCCACCAAAGCTGATCCAGCAGCGGCCCAGTTGCTCGAAACCCTGCGAATCGACAGCGAAGCTGCCGTGCGCAGCAACAGTGCCTGGGCCTTGGGCCGTCTCTATCCCGATCTGGTGGAGCCCCGCCAGCAGAGCGTGGTTGAGTCCCTGCTCCACACAATGCTGGGAGACGGTGAGGCCAGCGTGCGCGATGAAGCACGTCTCGCCCTGGAGCAACTGGAGCAGCCTGAGGTGTTGGAACGCCTGCAGACGCTGGTCGACGAGGGCCTCTTGGCCTGATCGCCACCGCCAGAACGGCGCAGCTAACATTTCGCTAACCGCTGGCGCTGACCTTGGCTCAGCAATCTGCACCACCTTCCGGCTTGCAGACCATCCGCTTCCGCATCCGTCCCGATGGTCGGGTTGAGGAGACGGTCGAGGGTCTGCGGGGTTTGGCCTGTGAAGGCCTCACCGAGCAGATCGAGGCACGCCTGGGCACGGTTCAACGCCGTGAGCCCACCGCGGAGGCCTACCTCTCCGCCGCAACCGGAGTCGAAACAGCCGGAGTCGATACAACCGTGGTCACCACTGTTGTATCGACTTGAGTTTTGACTTGAGCAATGACTTGAGTAACGGCCGCTGTCTCTCCGGCAGCGATGCGCATGAGTTAGATCCTGACGACGTCAGTCTTGACGGGAGCCCTAACCCGCGGCAGCCACAACCCCTTTCGTTGAACCGTTTTCGTTTTTCCCCTGGGTTCCGATGTCGCACTTCACCACCATCAAGACCGAACTTCGCGATCGCGAAGCCCTAGCCGAAGCCCTGATTGCATTGGGCCATCCTCCTGAAGCCACAGCGCGCCCGGTGCGTGGCTATCGCGGCCAGGTGGTCAGCGCCGAGTTGGTGGTGAGCACCGCTGAGGGCAGTGATCTGGGCTTTCGCTGGAATGCCGAGCGCGGTGCCTATGAATTGGTCACGGATCTGGACCTGTGGAAGCAGCCCGTGCCGTTGGAGCGCTTTCTGGCCCAGCTGCATCAGCGCTACGCCTTGCAGGCCGTACTGGCAGCCAGCCAGGCCGAAGGCTTTCAGGTGGCCGAGCAGTCCAGCTCCCACGACGGCACGATCGAACTTGTGGTCACCCGCTGGGCCTGATCGCACCGTTCCCGATGCCCCCAAACCCCTCTGCTGCGAGTGATCCTGGCCTGGCCTTTCGGGTTGGGGCCCAGCTTGATGCGATTCGCCCCAGCGGGCTTGAACCCCTGCTTGGCGGACATCTGCGCCAGAAAGCCGTCTGGGTCGATCAGGCCGTTTGCATCGGTTGCCGTTATTGCGTTCACGTCGCGGTCAACACCTTTGTGCTCGAACCCCGTTGGGGGCGCTCCACGGCACTCCGTCAAGACGGCGACAGCACCGAACTGATTCAGGAGGCCATGGACACCTGTCCGGTCGACTGCATCCATTGGGTTCCCTACGAGGATCTGACGACCCTTGAGCAACGCCTTCAGGAGCAGGAGCTTCAACCGCTAGGGCTGCCAAGCCCTGCCCGGGTGAAGCGCACCCTGCCCAGGCCATGACGCTTCCCCCCATAACGGTTCCCGCATGGTGAACCTGCCCACTCGGCGCTTTGGCCGCACTGAGCTGGCCATGCCGGTCCTGTCACTCGGGGGCATGCGTTATCAGCAGAGCTGGAGCGATTTGAGCGCCGATCAGATCACCGCGGCCAGCCAGGATGAGCTGCGCGCCACCCTTGAGGCCGCTGTGGCTGCTGGGTTTCACCACCTTGAGACGGCACGGCACTACGGCACATCGGAGCGGCAGCTGGGTTGGTTGCTGGGCGAGGTGCCGGATCCCAATCGGATCCTTCAAACCAAAGTGCCGCCCCAGCATGATGCCGCCGCCTTCGAGGCCGAGCTGCAACGCAGTCTGCGGCGGCTCGGGATTGGCAGCCCTGGCGGTCCGGCCCGCCTCGACTTGCTCGGCATCCACGGCATCAATCTGCCTGAGCACCTCGAGGCCACCCTGCGGCCCGGGGGCTGTCTCGAGGTGGTGGGGCGATACCAGCAACGGGGCTTGATCGGCCACGTGGGGTTCTCAACCCATGGGGCACTCGATCTGATCTTGCGGGCCATCGAATCAGATGGCTTTGACTACATCAACCTTCATTGGTATTTCATCCGCCAGGACAACCGCCCCGCGATTGATCGGGCCCGCCAACACGACATGGGGGTGTTCGTGATCAGCCCCACCGACAAAGGCGGGCATCTGCACACCCCTTCGGCGCGGCTGCAGCACTTGTGTGCTCCGCTCCATCCAATCGTGTTCAACGATCTTTTCTGCCTCTCGGCCGACGGTATCCACACAATCAGCGTGGGGGCAGCCCGACCCGCCGATTTGGACCTGCACCTGCAGGCAGTGAGCCTGCTGCCCCAGGCCGCTGGGCTGCTGCCGCCCGTGATCCAGCGCCTGGAGCAGGCATGTCGCGATGCGTTGGGCCCCGCCTGGTTGAGCACCTGGCAGCAGGGGCTGCCGGCTTGGCAGCACACCCCCGGGGGGCTCAATCTGCCGATGCTGCTTTGGCTCCATAACCTGCTGGAGGCTTGGGATTTGGAGGGGTACTGCCGAGCGCGCTATGGCCTGATGGGCAGCGGCGGCCATTGGTTTCCAGGCGCCAATGCCGATGCCCTCGACACCACGGTGTCGGCCGAAGCGCTTGAGGCTGCCCTGGCCGATTCCCCCTGGCGGGCCCAGATCCCCGATCTGTTGCGCGACCTCCGCCGCCGGCTGGGGGGGGAGGCCCTGCAGCGGCTGAGTTCAGCGGCCCAGTAGGACCGGGCGCTCTGGTTTTGGCCTTAGCCCTGCCCAGGCTGGCCGCGTTGGTCAGGGGCGGTTGAGGCGGCATCGGTGGCGGCGGTGGCGGTGGCGCCAAGGGGGTGTTTGGCGGGGATCCCCACCGGACGGGGGTAGGTGCGCGGGCAGGGGGCGAGGGGTTCCAGCTGCAGGGCATGGCGTAGGCCCCGGCCTCCGGGCAGCTCGCACGTGGCCACGTCCACCACGGTGGCCCGCAATTGGCGGGCGGCATCCTCAAGCTGAATCTGGTCAGCTGGGAGCCACTGGCCTCGGTAGAGCAGGGCTCGGCCCGTGGGGCGCAGCAGGGGCACCAGGTATTCAGCCACCACCGGTGCTGTGGCCACAGCCCGCGCCAGGGCCCAGTCAAAGCGGCCGCGGTAGCCGCTGCTTTGGCCCAGTTTTTCAATGCGCTCCGCCTGCAGGCTGACCCTCGCTCCCAGGTCCAGGGCTGCGGCCATCGAGCGCACGGCCTCCACCTTGCGCTGTACTGAATCCACCAGGGTGAGCTGGGCCGTGGGCAGGGCAATGGCAAGGGCCAGACCTGGAAATCCGCCGCCGGTGCCCACGTCGATGAGCTGCAAGGGGGGGCCTTGTTCGCCGCGGCCGCGGGGGCTGTTGATGAGCGGTACCAGGGGCCAGAGGCTGTCAAAGACCTGGGCGATCCAGAAGTCGTCGCCTTCCACCAGCCGGGTCAGATTCAGGCGCCCATTCCAGAGGCGCAGCTGGTCCTGCAGGTGCTGAAACAGCGCCAGTTGGCCGGCATCGGGCTGCCAGCCCAGTTGGGACCAGAGGTCACCCAGGTCTGTGGTGGACACGCGGGCCATGCCGGGGGATTTCGATCCCTAGGATCCCTCAAACCCTGGGGCCATGCCTGCTCCCACCTTGTATCAGTTACTGGACGTTTCGGCCACGGCTTCGGCCGACGACCTGCGCCAGGCCTTTCGCCTGCTCAGCAAGCGCTACCACCCCGATACCACCAGCATGCCCCCGCCCCAGGCAGCGGCTGCCTTTCAGCGGCTTCAGCAGGCCTATGGCGTGCTGAGTGATCCGGAGGCACGGCGCCGCTATGACTCCCAGCTCCAGCTCGAGCTGGCCCCGCCCCCTGCCCTGGTGGTGCAGCGCCCTCTGCCGGTGCGGCGGGCCCTTTCGGGGGGCGAATGGCTGGCCTTGCTCCTGCTGGGTCTGGCCGTGCTGTTTTCCCTGGTGCTCGGCGTGGGGATGGCCTGGATGCGCGGTGTTGAACTGGTCCAATGGCCCAGTTGGTGGGTCGAGATGTCATGACATTGCTCCCATCCGAACACCCATCCGAACTGCCGTCTGACCAGACGCCCCTCTATCACCATGCCCTGCCCCAGTTGGAGGCTTGGTTACGGGAGCTCGGCGCCCATCAGCAGTCCACCCACTCGTGCCGCTGGGATTTGCACCGGCCCCAGTGGAGTGCCCTGCTCGAACTCGAGGTGGAGGAGCTCAAGGTGAGCTGGCACCAGGAGGGGCGCCAGAGCGTGCGCCATTTCCCCTACGGCCTCTCACGGGCCGATATGGAAGCTGCGATCTTGGCTGGCCCCTGATGCGCCCGGTGCAGGCAGGCCCCTTGCCTAGAGCGCGTCGAGAGCTCGTCCGAGTGCGCCATAACATCGCTCGAGCTCCCCATCACTGATGCAGAGGGGTGGCAGGAGGTAGACCACGTTCCCGAGGGGCCGCAGAAAGGATTCCCTCCCGCCGCACCAGCCGCTGCAGCTGCAAGCCCCTGCTGTTGGCAAACCTGCTCTTGTCCAACCTGTTGTTGTCCAACCTGCTGTTGGCAAACCGTCTTACCGGCAGACCTGGCTCTGGCGTTCATGGCGGCCGGCCCAGGGTCCGCAGTTGAACCAGCGCACCGCCGAAAGTTCGATGTCGGTGAAGAGCACCAAAATGCCTCCGCAGAGGAGCAGCACGGCGGCACTGATCAAGGTCTGTTGTTTGCCCATCCTTGAAGGCTAGTGGCGAGGCTCTGCTGCTCCCATTGCTCTGCCAGGGTCTGCTGATTGAGGGGGGTGAGCGGCGGCAGTTGGGCTAGCACCGGCACTCCGCCGAGCTCTTCGAGGGTGCGGGGGTTGTCGGGGTGGAGGGGGCCATTGAGCACCAGGCCCAGCAAGGGGATGCCCCGTCGACGCAGGGCTTCGATCGAGAGCAGGCAGTGGTTAAGGGTGCCGAGGCCGCTGCGGCCCACCAGCAGCACCGGCAGGCCCCAGGCGGCAATCTGTTCGATCTGGAGCCAGTTGCGGCCCAGCGGCACCAGCAATCCGCCGGCGGTTTCCACCACGAGGGGCCCTTCAATGGGCGGAAGTGCAAGCCGTTGGCGATCGATGAGCACGCCGTCGCGTTCGGCGGCCCAATGGGGTGACACCGGGGTCTGCAGCCGGTAGGCCTCCGGCACGATGCGCTCGGGGGGGAGGTTCAGCCAAGTACGCACCTGCTCGGTGTCACCGCCGCCGTCGAGGCCACTTTGCACGGGCTTCCAATACTGGGCCCCGAGCCCCTGCACCAGCCAGGCACTCACCACGGTTTTGCCGACATCGGTGTCGGTGCCGCACACCACCAGCTGCAGGGCTTGCCTCATCGCTTTTGACCCACCAGCACCAGCACTTGCCAGCTCACGATGCCACTGGCCGGCCACTGCCGGAGCAGGGCCCGCCATTGGCCGGGGGAGAGGGGCGGGTTGGGGCTTACGCCGGCACCCAGCTGCCTGATTTGACGGAGGAAACTCGGCCCATCGCCGTAGGTGCGGCTGAAGCGATGCTCCCGTCCGTGCAGCAGGCGCAACGGCCCTGCTGCGGCCGACAGCAGATCGGTGCTGCGGGGTAGCGGCAGCGCGGTGCAGGGAACTTGAGCTCGCTGGGCGGCTCCATGCCACTGGGGGAAGCATCCCTTGGTGGGCACGGCGAGCACCAGCCAGCCCCCAGGTGCCAACG
This sequence comes from Cyanobium sp. NIES-981, assembly GCA_945877595.1. Lineage (GTDB taxonomy): Bacteria > Cyanobacteriota > Cyanobacteriia > PCC-6307 > Cyanobiaceae > RGUW01. The sequence goes on from CAMDVN010000003.1 coordinate 34,434, forward strand.
CCTGCGCCCATTGTGTGAGGTGGCGCTCGGGCTGGTTCAACCACTGCAGCGTGAAGCTGGAGGTGAGCAGGGCTGCCCCGTGCAACCCCGCAGGCAGGCCTTGTTCCAGATCCCAGTGCCGCCTGGTTGCAGGGTTGCGGCTGGCCAGGGGGTTGCGGGCCAGCAGCTGGGGGCAGCCGTCCACCTGCTCGAGCGCGATCTGGGGTGCGAGCTGCTGCAGGGCTTGGCCTACCAGGCCGGTGCCAGCGCCGAGGTCGGCGCTGGGGCCAGTCGGCAGGTTGAGGTGGGCGCACTGGCGGGCCAGCCGCCAGGCGATGGCCCGCTGCAGCTGGGCTTGCTGGTTGTAGCGATGGGCCTGGCGGCCGAAGCTGTCGCAGATTCGTGTGGTGCCGGGGCCTGGCTTCGTGCCGGGGCCTTGGACGGTGCCGCGAGCTTGGACGGTGCCAGCAGCTTGGACGGTGCCACCGGCTTGCGAGGTGCCGCTCATGCGTCGTTGGCCTGCGAGAGCCAGGCCAGCACCATGGCCACCACGGGGGTCGCCAGCAAGGCATGGCCGGCCTGGGCCAGGGTGAGCAGATCAGCCCCGGGCAACAGTTCTTGGAGGTCGAGGCGGGCTTCGGGCACCACGATTTGATCGGCACCGGCCTGCACGAGCAACACGCGGGCCGATCCTGGAAAACCAGCCGGGAGCCCCGTTGTCTGGCTCAGGAGCTCGAGATCGTCGCGCAGCCGCTGCACCCCCTGCGGCTTGAGGGACGTGTCGAGCACAGAGGCTGCGATCAATTCCCCGCTCTGCGGTGCCGCTGCCCGGGCCATAAAGCTGGTCAGTATGGCTCGGGAATCAGGGCCTGCCAGCTCGGCAGCCATGCCCTTTAACCCGGTGCGTAGGCCCCGGCCCGCTGCTCCTGGCGGCACAAACCGGCCGAAGCTGGCCAGCAGCACGATCGCATCGGCGGCGGCCAGCAGCTCCCGCTCCAGCAGATGGGGCCCCAAAGAATGGGCGATCACCACCCGGGTGCCCAGCCCTGGTTGCCAGGCCGGTGTCTGGGGAGTTAGGGAGCCGTAGCCGCGCTCGCCGCTGTGCCACGCCCAGCCGAGGCGCTGGGCGGCCTGCTCCCAGGGCGCCCAGCTGCGGCTGTCGCCGCACCAACCGTGCATTGCGATCACTTGCATGGACCTGGGCCCAGCGCCTTCAGCAGTTGGCCCAGGCTGCCTGGTGGTAGCTGGTGGTGCACCACCAACCGAAGTCGAGCCGTGCCTTCAGGCACGGTGGGCGGTCGAATCGCCACGCAGAGCAGGCCCTCCAGCTCGAGCCGGGCCTGAAGCGCCAGTGCCGCCGCATCGCTGCCCACGACCAGCGGCACAATCGGGCCAATGCCCGCTGGGAGCGGCCAGCCAGACCCCACCAGTTCCGCTCGCCAGCGTTGGCAGCGCTGCAGCAGATTGGCGCCCAGCTCAGGGCTGCTCTGCAGCAGTTCCAGGGCCGCCAGGGCGCCAGCCGCCAGCGGGGGCGCCAGGGCTGTGGTGTAACGAAAGGCGCCACTGCTTTGCAGCAGATGGTCCATGGTGCTGGCATCTCCGGCGACAAAGGCGCCGCCGCTGCCCAGGGCCTTGCCAAAGGTGCCGCTGATCAGACCGATGGGCTGGTGGCCGTAGGCCAGCCCCCGGCCTCCGGGGCCCAGCACCCCCAGGGCGTGGGCCTCATCGAGCAGCAGGGCCGCAGCATGCCGGCGGCACAGCGCCACCAAGGCTTCGATGGGTGGGCTGGTGCCTTCCATGGAAAACAGACTTTCGCTCAGCACTACCAGGCGCCGGTTGGGATCGGCCTGGCGCGCCCGGCCCAGCTGGGCGTCGAGGTCCTCGAGGCTGTTGTGGGCGAAGCGCTGCAGTCGGGCCCCGCTGCAGCGCACCCCCACGAGGAGCGAGTGGTGGATGAGCCGGTCGGCCAGCACCAGACTGTGTCGATCGGCCAAAGCGGCCACGGCGGCCAGATTGGCTTGGAAGCCGCTGGGAAAGAGCAGCACCCGATCGCGCTGCAACCAGCTGGCGAGGCGGTGCTCCAAACGCTCGTGGACCGGCCGGCTGCCGCTCACCAGCCGCGAGCCCCCTGATCCCAGGCCGCTGCGGTGCAGTTCATCGGCGGCGGCGCTGGTCACGGCCGGATGGCGGCTCAGGCCCAGGTAGTCGTTGCTGGCCAGATCAAGCAGGGGAGGGTGGACGTCTCCGCTCAAACCGTTGGGCTTCAGCTGGCCGTCTTCGCCCGGGACAAAGCTGCGCAGGTGGCGTCGCCGGTCGTCGTTTGGCGGTGGCAGGCCCATGGAATGCACTCTGCTGCAGGGTTGTTGCCTGAGGCAAGCCAGCAAACGCTGGCACGCCAGCATCAGGGCACACCAGCATCAAGGCACGCCAATAACAGGGCACGCCAGTAACAAGGTGTCTGGGCCTGCAGATCAGCCGCCACAGACCCGGCTCTCTTCGGGCCCATCACACCGAATAAGATCAGATCTGAATTGATTCCCTGAACCGTCGACCGTTCTTCGGCCACCGATCAATCCAGACCCGCGCCGCAGCCAATCCTGCAGCCAATCCCTCAAACAATTCTGCAGGCAACCCTGCCCGCAACACAGGCAAAGCCGTGAATCCAGCAGGCAAAGCCGCCAATTCAGCAGCCAAGACCGTCACGTCTGGTGTGGTGCCTCCGCTTGCGGACCTGTTCCCCTTCCCCCTCGACGCCTTTCAGCTTGAGGCGATCGACGCCCTGAACCAGGGCCATTCGGTGGTGGTGAGTGCGCCCACGGGATCCGGTAAGACGCTGGTGGGTGAATACGCCATCCACCGGGCCCTCGCCCACGGCCAAAAGGTTTTTTACACAACCCCGCTCAAGGCTCTTTCCAACCAGAAACTGCGCGACTTCCGTGAACAGTTTGGCCATGACAAGGTTGGTCTGCTCACCGGGGATCTGAGCCTCAACCGGGAGGCCCAGATCGTGGTCATGACCACCGAGATCTTCCGCAACATGCTCTATGCGGAGATCGACCATCCCGAGGACGATCCCCTCGCCGATGTGGAGGCTGTGGTGCTCGATGAGTGCCACTACATGAACGACTCCCAACGCGGCACGGTCTGGGAGGAATCGATCATTCACTGTCCGCCTCCGGTGCAGCTGGTGGCCCTGTCGGCCACGGTCGCCAATGCGGGTCAGCTCACCGATTGGATCGCACGGGTGCATGGCCCTACGCGACTGGTGTTCAGCGACTTTCGGCCGGTGCCGTTGGCCTTCAGCTTCTGCAGCGCCAAGGGACTCCACCCCTTGCTCAACGACGAAGGCACCGGTCTCCATCCCAATTGCAAGGTATGGCGCGCTCCCAAGGGCAGCCAGCGCAAAGGGCCGAAAACGGCCAAGCCGCCCCAGCCCGAGGCACCGCCGTTGGGCTTTGTGGTGGCCCAGATGGCCGAGCGCGACATGCTGCCCGCCATCTACTTCATTTTCAGCCGACGCAGTTGTGACAAGGGGGTGCGTGATCTCGGCAAGGTTTGCCTGGTCAACCCCGCTGAACAGGCCCGCATCAGCGCGCGGCTCGAGGCCTTCATGGCCGCCACCCCCGAGGCCGTTCGTGAGGGGCATGTCGATCCCCTGCTGCGGGGGATCGCCTCCCACCATGCCGGCGTCTTGCCGGCCTGGAAGGAATTGATCGAGGAGCTCTTCCAGCAGGGCTTGATCAAGGTGGTGTTTGCCACCGAAACCCTGGCCGCCGGCATCAATATGCCCGCCCGCACCACGGTGATCTCGGCGCTGAGCAAGCGCACTGAGCGGGGCCACCGGCCGTTGATGGGCAGTGAGTTTCTGCAGATGGCGGGCCGGGCCGGTCGGCGCGGGCTCGATTCCCAGGGCTACGTGGTGACCGTGCAGAGCCGGTTCGAGGGGGTGCGCGAGGCCGGCCAGTTGGCCACTGCACCGGCTGATCCCCTGGTGAGCCAATTCACTCCCAGCTACGGCATGGTGCTCAACCTGCTGCAGCGCTACGACCTCAGCAAGGCCAGGGAGCTGGTTGAGCGCAGTTTTGGCCGGTATCTGGCCACCTTGGACCTCGTTGATGACGAGGCCCGCATTGCGGCACTCACCGAGCAGCTCGCCGGTCTTGAGGACGGCTCCGGCGATGTGCCCTGGGAAGATTTTGAAGACTATGAGAAGCAACGGGGGCGGCTACGCGAGGAGCGGCGCCTCCTGCGGATCCTGCAGCAGCAGGCCGAAGAAACCCTGGCCCACGAGCTCACCCTGGCGTTGCAATTTGCCAGTGAAGGCACCCTGGTGAGCCTCAAGGCGCCCCAGCTCAAGGGGCGGGTGACCCCGGCGGTGATTGTGGAGAAGGTGAAGGGGCCGGGTCAGTTTCCGCTGCTGTTGTGTCTCACCGACGACAACCTTTGGATTCTGCTGCCGTGCCATGCCGTGGTGTGTCTGCACGCCGAGCTGAGCTGCCTGCAGGTCAGCCAGCTCGATCCACCTGCATTGAGCCACGCCGGTGAGCTGCGCCATGGCGACCAGGCCAGCGGCGGTTTGGCCCTGGCGGTGGCCTCGATGGCCCGTCGTCACGACATGGTCACCCCCCAATACGACCTGGCCGGTGAAGTGCAGAGCCACGCCCAGCAGGTGCACCAGCTGGAGGAGGAGCTGGAGCTCCACCCCGCCCACCGCTGGGGCGATCGCCGCCAGCTCAAGAAGCACCGCCGCCGCATGGAGGAGCTGGGCGTCGAGATCGAGGAGCGTCAACGGCTGCTGCATTTCCGTTCCAACCGTCACTGGGACACGTTTTTGGCCTTGATCGAGGTGTTGCGTCACTTCGGGGCCCTCGCCGGTGACAACGGCCTTGAGCCCACCGAAATTGGTCGCACTGTGGCGGCGTTGCGCGGTGATAACGAGTTGTGGCTTGGGCTGGCGCTGATGAGCGGCCATCTCGATGAGCTCAACCCACCGCAATTGGCCGCCGTGTTTGAGGCCATTTCCACCGAGGTGAATCGCCCCGACCTCTGGAGCGGCTTCCCTCCGCCCCCGCCGGTGGAGGAGGCGCTGCACGACCTGCGCGGTCTGCGCCGCGAACTGGGGCAGCAGCAGGAGATCGCCCACGTGGCCTTCCCCATCTGGTGGGAGCCTGAGCTCACCGGTCTGGTTGAGGCCTGGGCCCGCGGGGCCAGCTGGAGTGATGTGATTGCCAACACCTCCCTCGATGAGGGTGATGTGGTGCGGTTGCTGCGCCGCACCGTTGACCTGTTGGCCCAGGTGCCCTACTGCGAGGCGGTGAGTCAGCAGCTGCGCAACAACGCCCGCGCTGCCCTTAGGGCCATCAACCGCTTTCCCGTGTGCGACATCGAGGACCTGCTGCCTCCGGCACCAGCGGCGACCGCCAGGCCGTTGCCCGAACCGCAATTCGCCAGTCCCCACAGTGACCTGGCCGGTTGAACGGCTGCGGCTGTGATCAACCCCTCCCGCATGCGCATCTTGGCCGTGGGCAAGGTGCGCAAGGGCTGGGTGGGCGAAGGGGTGGCCCTGTACCGCAAACGGCTGCCGGGGCTTGAGGTGGTTGAGCTGCGCGATGGTGGCAGGGTTCGCGAAGCCGAGGCGATCACGGCCGAGTTGCGGTCCGATGAACGCCTGGTGGCCCTCTGCGAAGAGGGCCAATTGCTGGATTCAGTGGCCCTGGCCACGGCGTTGCAGGGGTCGGGCTCACAGCGGCTGGCGTTTGTGATCGGCGGAGCCGATGGCCTCGACCCCAGCCTCAAGGCCAGGGCCCAGTGGCGCCTCAGCCTCTCACCGCTCACCTTTCCCCATGAGCTGGCCCGCCTGCTGCTGCTTGAGCAGTTGTACAGGGCGCTCACGATTCAGCAGGGCGGCCCCTACCACCGGGCCTGAACTGGAGGGCCGGGCGTTGGGTGGTGCTGGGCTGGGTCCGGCTCGTCTGGGTGCTGGGGCAGGCAGGCTGGGGGCCGATCCGTCCCGTTGAGGCGCCCATGACCAGCATCGACAGCCGCTACGAGGGAGCTTTGCGTTGCCAGTCATGCCATGGGCCATCGGGGACGCTCCTGGAGACCGACGCCCCCACCGATAACCAGGGCCTTGGCGAGCGCTTCTCCCCCACCGACCTGGTGGCTACGGCCCTGGCTACATGCATTTTGACGATTCTGGGCATCGTGGCTGAGCGCCATGGCTGGGGCCTGGAGGGGGCCAGCGCCCGCACCGAGAAAACGATGACCAGCCAAGCTCCGCGGCGCCTTGCCCAGCTGGAGGTGTGGATCACCTTGCCGGCCAGCCTCACTGAGCAACAACGGGCGGAGTTGCAGCGGGCCGGGGAGTCGTGTCCGGTAAAACTCAGCCTCGAGGGCTGTGTGGTGATGGTGCTCCACTGGGTCTGAGCTGGACTGTGAACTGCAGTTGGAGCAGCACCCCCAGGCTGCCATCGCCTTGGCTACCGCGTTGGCTACTGCCTTGGCCATCGCCTTGGCCATCCTGGTGCCAACCAAGCGGCAGCATGGCGAGCTCGACGCTGCGCCCAGGGCTGTCCCCAAGGCTGAGCACGGCCATTTGGCCCGTCGTGGGATGGCTGCTGCTCACAACCCGTTGAGCCAGCTGCACCAGGTCGGCCGGCAGCTGCTGCGCGGGCGTGGGGGCGGTGGCCGTGCGTTCTGGAATGAAGGAGAGAACGGTGAAGGATCGACCTCCCGCCTGCAACGGGACCACTTCGAGCTTCAGCGATGACGCCAGGCTGGGTAGCAGCAGACTGCCGCCGCTGGCGGCAGTCATGGAGCCTTCGGGAATTCGGCAGTTTGGGGAGACATCGCCGATCACTTCGACTAGATGGTGGTTTTCATCGAGCACAAGACAGGGGTGCTGGGCCAGGGTTCGGATCAGGGTCTTCAGCAGATTGATGTGCTGCTCCGGTACCACCTCCTGCCCAAATGCAACCCGTGCGATCGGTCTCTGCTGAGGTGTGACCCGTTGGATCGGCATGGTCAGGCTGGGCCGGGCGCGCGATCGCCCAACGCCCTTGCGTGTGTAGAGACGTTGACTGGGATTCATTACCGTGAAGTTGGAGCTGCTGCCCAATGATTCCGAGTTGCCCAGAAACAGCACGCCGCCAGGCTTCAGTTTGTTCAGCTGCTCAATTGTTCAGATGCTCAACCGCTCCCAGATCACGTTGAGGTTGGCCTGGTGCAGCTCGGTGGCAAAACACGCATTCAATTGCGCTCCTGGAAGCAGAGCTGTGACCTCGGGGTCGGCCTCAAGGTTGGCCTTGAAGTTGCCACCTTCAGTGTTCCAGGCGCTATGGGCATGGCGCTGCACGATCCGGTAGGCCTGCTCGCGGCTCATGCCGGCCTCGACCAGGGCTAGCAGCACCCGCTGGCTAAACACCACGCCGCCATACACATTCATGTTGCGGGCCATGTTGGCGGGATAGACCCCAAGGCCTTGCACCACCGCGGTCATCTCGCGCAGCATGAAATGCAGCGTTGCTGAGCAATCAGGCAGCATCATGCGCTCCACCGAGCTATGGCTGATGTCACGCTCGTGCCAGAGGGCGCAGTTTTCGAGCGCCGCCACGGTGTAACTGCGCAGCACCCGCGCCAGGCCGCCGATGCGCTCGGAGCGGATCGGGTTGCGCTTGTGGGGCATGGCCGAGCTACCTTTCTGGCCCTTGGCGAAGTTCTCTTCCACCTCGAGCACATCGCTGCGCTGCAGGTTGCGGATCTCGGTGGAGAAGCGCTCCAGCGCTGCTCCCACCAGGGCCAGGGTCTGCACGTAGTCGGCGTGGCGATCTCGCGAGATCACCTGGGTGCTGGCCGTGTCGGGGGTGAGGCCGAGGATCTCGCAGGTGATGGCCTCGATCTGTGGATCGGTGTTGGCGTAGGTGCCCATGGCGCCACTGATCTGGCCCACGGCTATGTCGGCCTCAAGCCGCTCGAGGCGGGTGCGGTTGCGCTCCACCTCGGCCAGCCAGCCGGCCAGCTTGAAGCCAAAGCTGATCGGCTCGCCGTGGATGGCGTGGCTGCGGCCAATCATCATGGTGTCCTTATGGGCCCTGGCCAGCACACGAATCGCCTCGGCCAGGGCATCGAGCTCCCGGCGCAGCAGGCGCACCGAATCACGCAGCTGCAGGGCCAAGCCGGTGTCGAGCACATCGGAGCTGGTCATGCCCACGTGGATGTGGCGCCCTGCATCGCCAACGTGCTCGTTCACGTTGGTGAGGAAGGCGATCACGTCATGGCGCACTTCGGCCTCGATCTCGAGGATGCGGTCCACGCTGAAGGACGCCTTGGCTTTGATCGTGGCCAGGGCTTCGGCAGGAACGCGACCCAGGCGGCAATTGGCCTCGGTGGCCGCAATCTCCACATTGAGCCAGCTCTGGAACTTGGCCTGCTCACTCCAAAGCTTGCCCATCTCGGGCAGGGTGTAACGCTCAATCAAGGCCGCCGGGGGGCTCACATCCACCCAATGTATGGGTCACCCGCCCTGCAAGGGGCAGGCTCAGGCAGCGGCGGTCAGCTGACGGTGGGGAACTTCCCAGTGGATGAGTTGACCCCAGGCTTGCTGGCGAACCCAGCAGCGGCCTCCCCTGCACTGAATGAGCTGAAACGGGGGAAGGTCGGAGGGTTGGTTGACCAGCCGCACAAACGTGCCGGGTCTGAGCAGCTCCACCACGTTGGAGGGGCGTGGGGCGAGGTGGCGGTGGCGTCGCCGGGAAAGGGTGCTGCGGGGTGGCGCCATGGAATCGACAATCTGATCTTTCCATCCTCCGGTGAATTCTGTGCTGGCCTGAACTTCCTTGGAATCTGTTCCGTTTGTTGAGTGGTTCTCTGACAGCAGAGCTGCTTGAGTGGGGCATTCAGGGGGTCCATGGCACGCAAGCGGCGTCTGGATCTGGAGCTGGTAGCTCGTGGATTGGTGGCCAGTCGGCAGCAGGCCCAGCAGTTGATTCGTGCTGGCCGCGTGCGGCTGGGTGACCAGGTGATCGACAAGCCTGGCAGTGAGGTTGACCCCGAAGCGGTACTGCACGTGGCCCATCTCCCCCGCTTTGTGTCGCGGGGGGGCGAGAAGCTCGCTGAGGCCCTAAGGGCTTTCCCGCTCCAGGTCAAAGACCGGGTTTGCCTTGATGCCGGCATTTCAACCGGTGGTTTCAGCGATTGCCTGCTTCAGGCGGGGGCCCGGCGCGTCTACGGCGTGGATGTGGGGTATGGCCAGACCGCCTGGAGCCTTCGCTGCGACCCGCGGGTGGTGTTGAGGGAGCGCACCAACGTGCGGCACTTGGTGGCGGGCGAGCTCTACGGCCCTGCTGATCCCTGGCCAGACCTGGCGGTGGCCGATTTGTCGTTCATTTCCCTGGGGCTGGTGATGCCGGCGCTGAAGGCCTTGCTTCAACCCGCTGAACCTGATGGCGGCCTGGATCTGGTGGTGTTGGTGAAGCCCCAATTTGAGGTTGGCAAGGCTCGGGTGGGCAAGGGCGGCGTGGTGCGCGATCCGCTGGCCCATGCCGATGCGATCCAGGGGGTGATCCTGGCGGCTGCTGCCTTGGGGCTGGGGGCGGCGGGTTTGGTGGCGTCACCGATCACCGGCCCCGCCGGCAACCATGAATATCTGCTTTGGCTGCAGGACAGCCAGACTGCCTGCGGCCAAAACCCTGGCTTTGACCCCGGGGGGATTGCTGCCCTGGTGAGCCAGACCCTGGCTTGAGGGGGGTCAGATCGCAGTGCTGTCGCGGTCGCCTGTGCGGATCCGGATCACCGAATCAATGCTGCTGACAAAAATCTTGCCATCACCGATCTCGCCGGTGCGGGCGGCATCTTGGATGGCCGTCACGACGGTGTCGACCTTGTCGTCATCGACGACGATGTCCAGCTTGAGCTTCTGCAGGAATTCAACCGTGAACTCCGAGCCCCGATAGCGCTCCACCTGGCCCTTTTGACGGCCAAATCCCCGTACTTCGCTCACGGTCATGCCCACGATGCCGGCGTTGACCAAAGCAAGCTTGACGTCCTCGAGCTTGAAGGGGCGGATGATGGCCTCAACTTTTTTCATGGGTGCTGGACAGGATGTAATTGGGAGTCTCTCAGGTCAACCGGCCGTGTGAAGCTCACGCCGAGCGACCGTCAACGCCATCACACCTGAGCCAGCTTTGATCAGTCGTAGCCATTGTTACGGGTTTGCTGGCCCGGGACCTGAAATTGGTTTGCCTACAGTCTGATTTTGGTTTCAGGTTTGATCGGTGTCCAGCACTCCACAGGCTTCCACCCGCACCCCTCGCTATGGCGAGCGCGCGATTGCTGAGGCCGAGCTGATCTGTTTTGACAATCCCAGGGTGGGTCGCCCCTACGAGGTGTCGATCGAACTGCCTGAATTCACTTGCAATTGCCCCTTTTCGGGCTACCCCGATTTTGCGGTGCTGCGCCTCCTCTATCAGCCCGGTCCACGGGTGTTGGAGCTCAAGGCGATCAAGCTCTATGTCAACAGTTTTCGAGACCGCGCCATCTCCCATGAGGAGGTGGCCAACCGGATCCTCGATGACCTGGTCGAGGCCTGTGCGCCGCAGTGGATGCAACTCGAGGCCGATTTCAATCCACGCGGCAACGTTCACACGGTGGTGCGCGTCAGTCACGGCACCCGGCTGCCCTGTTAAGGCGGCTCGTGCAAGGGCGTCTCTACTCGAGCTCGCCGAGTAGCTGGGGCAGTTCGCTGGCGAAGGCGGTGAGATTGCGGTTGCAGAGCCCGGCCACGTGGAGCCGGCCCGTAACACCGTCTCCTTCGGCGATCGCCCACAGCTGTCGTGTTGCCACGAGGCTCAAGCCGCCACCGAGCAGGGCCAGGGCGAAGCCGGCGTAGACCAAGGGCACCCCAGGGTCCCGCTTGAGCAGGATGCCGCTGGCCGGCAGCACCCCTTCAATCCGGATCGGTAGACCTCGGATTTCGGTGGCATCGCCGCCCACGCTGATCTTGCCGAGGCTGTTGCCGTCGGGGCCGAACACCTCGACTGGACCCTGCTCGCTCTGGATGCTGAGCAGTACCGGATCGCTGCCATCGGGGCGGGTTGGCAGCACCAGGCCCCAGACTTGCTCGCCCAGTTGGGGGAAGCTCTGGAGGGGTAGCTGCAGCACCGGGCTGCGGCCCAGCTGAATGTTGATCGCCGCGAGGGACCAGTCGGCTTGATACAGGGTGATCCCTTGGAAGCGCAGCGGATGGTTGACGCTGATCTCGGCCTGCTTCAAGGCTTGGGGGTCGGTTTGGCCATCACCCTTGAGCAGGCGCAGCTTGGAGGTGAACTGTTCGGGACGACCCGCCGGATCGCGTTGCACGGAAAAGGCATCGAGGGCCAGGGTCACCTGGCTGTGGCCGCGGCTGTCGAGAAGCTCCAGTTCGCGGCCGGGGGCTAGAAACTGCTCAAGCCGCTGGCCGCCGAGGTTTCCCCAGGCCGCCCCCACCATCAGCGTCACCATGCCGGCATGCACCAGCAACGGGCCAATGCGCCCCGCCACGCCGCGGCGGGCGGCCAGGCGATCGTCGTGGCGCTGCAGCTGCCAACCTCTGCGGCGCAGCAGAGCTTCAAGGTTGGCCAGGCTGGTTTGCGGTGTAGGGCTGGTCAGGCTTTCGGCCACGCTCAATTTGCTGAGCTGGCGGGGTTGGCGGTAATCAACCCAGCGCAGGGCGGCTTGCAACGCCGGCCACTGGCGGCGCCAACTGCACAGCAGTAGGGCCAGGGCGAGCCAGGCGAGCAGGGCGAGAAACCAGCTGCTCGAATACACGTGGTCGAGCTGCAGATTCAGCAGCGGCCCACCTTTGATCACGCCAAGCCAGGGCTTGCTGTCGTAGAGCTTGTGATAAAAAACCTCGGTTTCCTGCTGGGGGATCGCCGTGCCCACCCCTGAGGCCACAGCGATCACCAGCAGTAGGCCGATGGCCAAGCGCAGATCAGCGATCCAGGCAATCAGGCGCAGCGGTAAACGGGTGGTCTGGCTCATGGCCAATAGGCGGCGAGGGTGAGTCCACCGGAGGCGAGCAGCACAACTCCGCTGATCGGGGGGACCCACTGGCCCAGCTGGCGTAGCTGCAGCAAGCCTGGCAGGCTGGCAGCCACGGTACCGGCAAGCAGCAATGGCACCACTTGGCCTGCGCCAAAGCAGGCCAGGTACACCATGCCGGTGAGGGGCTTGCCGGTTTGGGCCATCCAGGCCAGCAGCACCGCCAACACCGGTGTGGTGCAGGGAGTTGCCGCCAGGCCAAAGGCAAGGCCGGCGGCAATCGGCGCCAGGGGGGCCGGCACGGCCCGTCGCCAACGCTCTGGATCAGGACCGGCGGGCAGGCGGATCGGCATGACCCCCAGCAGGTTGAGGCCCATGACAACCGCCACCACGGCCACCAGCACCGGCACAAGCCCGGGGACCTGGCCGTAGATGCGCCCGAGCAGACCACTGGCGAGCCCCAGGCCCACCAGGGCCATCACAATGCCGCAGGCAAAGCTGAGGCTGCGACGCCAAGGTGACCCCGTGGTGCCAAAGCCAGCCAGATAGGCGAGGGTTACCGGCAGCAGGGAGAGCGAGCAGGGGCCAAGGCTGGTGAGCAGTCCGGCCGTAAAGATGACCGCCACGGTGAGAGGTCCTGGTGTGCCCAGGCTGCTCTGCAGCAGGTGGTCGGCGCTACGGGCCCAATCGGCCAGTTGGGGCCCAGGGCTCATCATGGCCTCGCGAATGCGCTCAGCAGAGCACTCAGCCTATCGGGCGGGCCTCGGGCTCCGTCGCTGCCGATTGCCGATCAGCCCACTGGATTCGAGGGCGCAACGAATCAACAGGCCCGCGGTCAGCAGGCTTGCCAGCAACGAATTGCCTCCGTAGCTCACCAGCGGCAAGGGCAGGCCCGTTGTCGGCATGGCACCACTGGCCACGGCGATGTTGAGGATCGACTGGCCTACCAGCAGGGTGGTGCATCCGATCGCTACCAATCGCTGTTGGTTGTTGCGGCAGGCCATGGCCACCCGCAGGCCCACAAAGCCAAACAGCAAGAGGAACAGCAGCAGAACTACCGATCCCACATACCCAAATTCTTCGGCGTAAACCGCAAAAATGAAATCGGTTGACTGGATCGGCAGATACTGCAATTTCTGGGTTGATAACCCGAAACCTTCCCCCAACGGCCCCCCCGAGCCAATGGCCAGCAGGCTCTGAACCAGCTGGTAGCCATCACCCTGGGCATCGTTCCAAGGATTGAGAAAGGAGGTGACCCGCACGCGTTGATAGGTGTTGCTGAGGATGCTGGCGATGCCCACCAGGCCACCAGCTCCGGCTGAGCCGATCAACAGGGGCAGCGAAAGGCCCGAGGCCAGGGCCATCAGCCAGAGCAAGATTCCGGTGAGGGCTGCCGTGCTCAGGTTGGGCTGTTTGAGAATCAGCAGAATCAGGGCCCCGAATACGCCGAGCCACAGCAATTTTTGATCGATTCCGCTGCGCCGCCAGTGGGCAAACAAAGCGGCCCCCTGCAGCACCACGAAGGGTTTGACCAATTCGGATGGCTGCAGCTGGATCGGACCCAGCACAAGCCAGCGACTCGCCCCATTGACCGTGCTGCCCATGACCAAGGTGGCTGCGACCAGCACACACCCCAGCAGCAAGGCCGGCGATGCGAGGTGCAGCCAGCGTCGCAGGCTGGTGCGGATCCCCAGCCACAGCAGTCCCCAACTGGCCAGCATCCAGACCAATTGGCGCTTGAGGTAGTAAGCCGCGTCACCCATTTCCCGTTCAGCGACCCACCAGCTCGCTGAGGTCAGCACCAGCAATCCCACCAGGCTCCAAAGGGCCACCATGGCCACCAGCAGCCGGGCTTCTGCCGGCCAGAGACTCCAGGGCAAAGGCAAGCCCAGGCTGTCGAGGCCACGCCGCTCGGCTGAACCGGCCCTTGCGCTCTGGGGTTGGGACACCGTGCTTCGCGTCACTGAAAAGGGCAAGACCGTTCTAATTGAGCGCTAGTTCAGCAGTGTTGTCGAGGGGGGTGCACAAAAAAAGCTCGGTCTGGCCGAGCTCAATGAATGTTGAAGCTGATTGACTCACGTTGAAAGATTGTGAGTGTTTAGTTGCCGCAGCTTTGTTGGCGCCTGCCGGTGACCAATTCCACCTTCAGGATTTTTCCGCCTTGTTTCATGATTCGCTGCTGCTCAGCAAACCAGCTGTCATAGGGAACCCACTTGGTGAAGTAGGTGTTCTGCAATTCACGTTGACTGCGTACCTTTTCAGGGCAGGGAATGCAGGCAGTGACTTTAAAGAGCCGCATGGATGATCCTCTTCAAGGGGAGATCGCGGCGATCAGTTGCCGAGGCCGGAACAGATGTAGTCGAAGTAAACGGCCATTTCACGACCGGCATCAGGACCCACCAGGGCAGCGGTGGCTTCCTTCATGGCCTGGATCGACTGCACGGTTGCGCCGATGGGCACGCCGAGGGAGTTGTAGGTCTCCTTAAGGCCGTTGAGTACCCGCTCATCGAGGATGGACGTGTCCCCCGCCAGCATGGCGTAGGTCGCGTAACGCAGGTAGTAGTCGAGGTCGCGGATGCAGGCTGCATAGCGACGGGTCGTGTACATGTTGCCGCCCGGACGGGTGATGTCCGAGTACAACAGCGCTTTGGCAACGGCATCTTTGATGATGGCCGAGGCATTGGAGCTGATGGCAGCAGCAGCGCGCACGCGCAGTTCACCACTGGCGAAATACTGCTCGAGGCGGCCCATGGCCGAACCATCGAGATAGAGGCCCTGAACGTCGGCCTGGTTGATGACGTTGGTGATGGCGTCTTGCATGGGTTCTGCTGTTAGACGGTGGATGGAGAGGGTTTGAGCAGCCTCAGGAGAGGGCGCCGACGACGTAGTCGAAGTAGAAGCCGGCTTCCTCGGCATCCGCACCGGTCAGCAGACCCATTGCGGCGACCTTCATTTCACGCACGGCCGCAGCCATGGCTTCGAGGGGGGTACCCAGTGCGCGGTACATCTCACGGGCTCCGATCACGCCAATTTCTTCAATCGGAGTGACGTCGCCGGCGACGACGCCGTAGGTGACCAGGCGCAGGTAATAGTCCATGTCGCGCAGGCAGGTAGCAGTCATCTCCTCGCCGTAGGCGTTGCCGCCAGGGGAGATGATGTCGGGACGCCTCTGGAAGAGAGCTCCGCCAGCCTGCTTAACGATCCGTTCGCGGCTTTCGCTAAGCACCTGGGCAACGCGCAAGCGGCGCTGGCCTCCGGCCACGAAAGATTTGATCTGGTCGAGTTCGCCAGGGCTTAGATAGCGGGCTTCGGCGTCCGCGTTGATGATCGAGTTGGAGACGATGCTCATGCAGTTCTGCCTCGAAACAAGCGGTCGCCTTGACGGTGACCGGTATCCGGTGGGTAAGGGAAGATCGGTGAACCCGATCGCCGCATCATTCTGTGGCAAAGGGCGACACAGCCCCCTGCTGCGGTAACAGTTCTTCATGGCGATGGCCGCGCTCAGAGCCCTTGGCCCGCAACGGGTTTGCCTGTCTCATCAGAATGGAAGCGACTGGGTTGATTGTTGGGGTTTGTGATCTTCAACAGGCCAATGAGTTGTTTCCGAAGTGTTACAAACCCAGCGGTTTTTCGTGCGGGTGGCCATTGAAAAAGCCCCTCGCCGAGATGGTCTCTCGGCGAGGGGCTGCGGGGAGACCGCTTGAACGTGCCTAGATGGCCGGTTTCGGTGAAGGGTTGAGACCAGCGTTTCCGGCGTAGAGATTCGCCGTTCGGTTAACCGTGGCCAGAGGGATGCCGTTTTGGGTGTTAAGCCCGCGAACGTAGGGAACCGTGTTTTGGCCGAAGGCCTTGGCGTAGTCGTCACTCGATAGCAAGGTCTCGATTGCGGCCAGTTGACCGTCTGTGGAGCGGGTCGCCAGAAAGCGACTCACCTCGGCGGGTTGGGCGGCTCGTCCGAGCAGCGCCAGGTAGGCAGCCGAGGCGGCCCGTAGGGGCGCCATGCGGTTGAGACGTTGCTGGAACAGTTCGCTTGTCGCCACCTGGGCGACAAAGTCGGCCACTTGAAGCTGGCCGTCCCGCAGTTGGGACTCAGCATCGTTGAGCCGTTCGGCGGCAAAGGGCACCCGGTTGAGCAGTTGCTTGTAACTGGCTTCGAAAACCGCTTGCAATTGGGTTTCGCTCGACGTGGCAAGCAACTTGACCTCGCGTCCGAGGCTTTGACGCCGGCCAAAGCCCTGGGGGCTGCCCGGTTTGAGGGCCTGGACCATGGCTTGATCCGGCTGCTTGGCCAGGGCGGCATTGCCACCTTGAGAGACCGCAGCGCTCCAGCCACCCCGAGCTAGCGGTGCGAGGGCCGCCACATTGCTGCGGCCGCCAAGGTTTCCACTGCTCCAGATCGGCTGTCCGCTTTGTCGCCAACGGCGGCTTGGTTCTGGCGCCTGGCGAATGCTCTCTGGTCCCTGCGCCTGGGCTGGGGCGACGGAAGCGCCTGTTTGGCCTCCCGTGATTTGGGCCGTCCAACTGCCCACAATCACCTGGCGGCGATTGGCCAGGTTGCGGGCCACCAGATCACCACTGGTGGTGCGCAGGGTTTGGCTCGCGACCACATCGGGACGCTTGGCACCGCTTAGGTCGACATAGGACGAGGCATCGAAGGGCCTGCGCAGGGACGGAACCTGGCGGGCATTGCGGTCGGCCGGGGTAATGAAGCGCTCGTAGGGAACGGTGTCTTCGCCGAAGCTCTCGTTGTATTCGGGGCTGTTGAGCATGGCGTCAACAACGCCGTAGAAGCCTTTACGGGCCGCGGTGTCGAAGTAGCTGTCAATTTCCCAACGGCCAAAGGTGGGACGCCCAAGCAGGCGGCGATGCATTACCTCGATTGCCTTGGTGATGTAGAGCCCGCTCCAGTAACGGCGACGGAAGGCGGTGCTGCGGGCTACCTGGCGAATGAACTCGCGCAGTGAGATATCACCATTTTCGAGCTTGATCTCTTCAACGGTGTTGCGCTCACCGGCATAGCCGGTATTGCCGATGACTTGCACATAAACGGCCCTGATCACGCCCTGGGTGCTGACCTCGGTGCCGCGAATGCTGGGTTGGCCACCGCGGCGGGGTACCGAATTTCCCCCCGTGGCGATCTGTTGCAGGCGCACGACCTTGGGGCCGACCCGGCGCGGCACCGATTGGCGGAACTGCGGGCTGGCCATTTGACCAGGTTGGTTGATGCCATTGCCGATCAGAATTCGGCGGCTGTCGTAACTGACGGGTGCCGACCTTGTGGCCACCGAGGCTGTACCAGAAGGAAAAATCGCGCCGTAGGTGAGGGCCAGCGGATCGTTGCCACCCCCATAGGCGTGCTGGTCGGGGAAGGCCTGGCGGTAGGAGGCGTAGAGGGTGACGTATTGGGGGGCGCCTTCAAATGGCGCACTGAAGCGGAACAGTTTGCGGTTGGACCCCCAGCCGGCGCTCTCCTGGGCCTCTTCGCCCAGATCGCGCAGGAAGGGAACAGTTTCTTCGCCAAACACCCTGGCGTATTCCATCGAGTTGACCAGGCTGTCAACCAACCCAGGCAAGCCCTGGGAACTCACAATGTCGAAGTAGCGGGTGAATTCCTCCCGTGAGCTGATGCCACGGCCAAGAAAATGACGGAAGGCCAGTTCTACAGCGCGGCTGTTGGAGAAACGTGCGAAAAACTGACGCCGGTACTCATGGCTGCGGCCCAGGGCGCGAATGAATTCCCGCATCGAGATGTCACCCTGGCGCACCTGGGTGGCCTCGACCGGACACACCACTTGGCCGTAGGCCTTGACGATGTCGCGTTCAAAGACCTGCCGGTAGGCAGCACGCACAATTTCGGCTTTCTGGCCGCCACTGAGGCGCGGCCGCATCACGTAGCGCTGAGCCGTCTCGGCAGCGAGGGCGTAGGTAGCGGGTAGCTGCAGGCCCTGGTTGATCGGACTTCCCAGGCGCTGACGGGTTGACGGCGTGGGAATCGCCAGCTCTTGCAGGAGCACGTTGAAGCAGTCGATCACCAGCCGACGGGCTTCGGGCCGGTCTTTGAGCAGGCCGGCCGAAGCGGCCCGCATTTCTTGCAGGGCCACATTGGTGGCCGCCAGGGAGCAAGCTTTCTCCAGCACATCGCGGAGTCCGCGGGTGTTCACCGCCAGGATGCTGGGATCCCCGGCGACCACGGCGTAGCCGACATAGCGCAAGAACCAAGCCAGATCACGCAGCGACTTGCGCATGCGGTCGTTGCCGTAGCGGGCCACACTGATGGGCGTGAACCCGGTGGGTAGAACCACGCGAACGTCAGCATCGCCCCCGGCACCCTCCAGCAGGCGGGTGAGCACATTGCCCTTGCCACCGCTGCTGGCCGTGCCACTGAACGTTTGAACGGATCGCTGAAACGCCGCCTGGTCGCTGGCCAGCGGGACCTCGTCGGACGCTTTGGCCGTCGCAGTTGCTTCGGGCAGGTCGAGATAGGAGAGAGGCGTGCCTCCCGCGAAAATGCGTGCGGCGGCTTTGGCCACAATCGTGGTGGCGTTGGCCGACAGTCGACCCGCAGCCTCGACCCGGAGTTGACCACTCTGAAAGAACGTGATCAGGTTGTCGAGCTCACCTCGATCCGGGAAGCGGTCTTGCTGCTCCGCCTGACGAACGCTGGAGAGCGGCAGGGTGTCGTAGCGCTGGGGGGTGACCCTGGGGCTGCCGCTGCTGGCGGTCACGGTCATTGACGGGAGCGAACCGGGCTGGGCCACGTTACGGCTGGCCCCAAGGTGCTCTGGGTCGGCATGAACAAATGTTTGCAGCGCGCTGGCTGCCAGGGGGCCAGATCGCGTGAAATGCTCCCCAAGAGCTGCCATGTTTTTCCGTGCCGGAGCGTCTTCCCACCGATGCCGCCACTCCGGTGGTCAGTGCTTTCTATGACCGTTTCCCCTACCCGGGCGATCCGCTCCAAGACGGCCCGCCTCCTGGATACAACTGGCGTTGGTGTGTCGACAGCGCTCGCGCTGTTGTGGCTGGGGTGCTGCCAAGCCCGCCCCCCGGCGCTTCTGGTCGGCCCTGGCGGATCCTCGATGCCGGCTGTGGCACCGGGGTAAGCACCGATTACCTCTGCCATCTCAATCCCGGCAGTTCCGTGCTGGCGGTCGATATCAGCAGCGGGGCGCTGGCGGTGGCTCGCGACCGCACTGCCCGTTCGGGCGCTGCCGCTGCCGTGACGAGCTTGCGGATCGAGGAGCGCAGCCTGCTGGATCTGGATGGGGAGGAGCCCTTCGACTACATCAACTCGGTTGGGGTGTTGCATCACCTTCGTGACCCCAGGGCCGGTCTCGCGGCCCTGGCTGAGCGGCTGGTGCCCGGAGGGTTGCTGCATTTGTTCCTCTATGCCGACGGGGGCCGTTGGGAGATTCACCGTTGCCAACAGGCCCTCACCCTGCTGGGGGTGGGCACTGCTGAGCAGGGGTTGCGGCTGGGGCGTGAGTTGTTTTCGGTTCTGCCCGAGGGCAATCGGTTGCGGCAGCACCACACCCAGCGCTGGGCGCTTGATACGGCGGCTGATGCCAATTTCGCCGACATGTACCTCCATCCCCAGGAAACGAGTTACAACCTGGAGCGCTTGATGGCGTTTGTGGCCAGCGCTGAGCTCAGCTTTGCCGGCTTTTCCAATCCCATGGTTTGGAACCCGGCCCGCCTGCTCAACGGTGAGCTGTTGGAGCGGGCCCTGGCTTTGCCCTTGCCTCAGCAGTGGGCCCTGGTGGAGGCCCTCGATCCCGACATCAGCCACTTCGAGTTTTTCCTGAGCAGGGGACCCCTGTCCCCTCAGCGCTGGTCAGATGACCAAGCGCTGCTCGGGGCACGGGGGCAGCGCAGCCGTTGTCTTTGGGGATGGCCTTCCACCACCCTGCTGGGACCCGATCTGATGCCGCTCACGATTGAGCCCCAAGATCTGGCCCTGGTGCAGGCCTGGGAGACCCAGCCGTCGCTCAGCCTCGAGGCCCTCCCCTTGGCCATGGATGGGCCGGAACGATGCCGTCGGGTGCGCCATCTGGTGGCCGAGCAGGTGCTCCAGCTGGTTGATGCCGAGATCCCTTTCCCTGGCAAGAGCCTGGGCTCCTCGTGATAGATTCCGCGCGCTTTTCGAGTTCCGGCGCGCTTGCGGGCAACCCTCGCCTCCGACCCCGCTTCGGCCTCGGCATCACCGCCGCAGTCAGGCCCGTCCAGCCCACTGGACCTTGCGTCCAGCCCACTGGACCTTGTGTCCAGTCCGATGGACGATTACGCCCGGCTGCAGCGGAGACTGCTGCTGGCCACTTTGATGGTGTCGGTTGTGGTGAGCCTGCTCACCCTGCTGTTCTTTGGTGGAGCCACCGCCAGCAGTCTTCTGCTCGGTGCCTGCTGCGGACTGCTTTATCTGCGCCTTTTGGCGCGGAGTGTGGCCAGAGTGGGTCCCGACTCCCGGTCGGTTGGCCGCTTTCAGGTGCTGGTTCCAGCCCTGTTGGTTGTGGTCTCTGCCCGCATCCCCGCCATTGAAATCCTGCCGGCCCTGGCCGGATTTGTGCTCTACAAACCCGCCCTGCTGTTGCAGGCATTTCTTGCCCCCTGAACCACCCGTTTCCCATGGTTCCCCTGCCCCAGCTCCTTCCGTTCGCCGAACTGGAGGTTGGAAAACAATTTTATTGGCACCTCGGCAATTTTCACCTTCATGGTCAGGTCTTCCTGAGTTCATGGGTGGTGATCGGGGCCCTGCTGACCCTGGTTGTGGTTGGAACCCGCACGATGGAACGGGAACCGCGCGGGGTCCAAAATCTGCTGGAATTCCTTTGGGATTACCTTCGCGATCT
This sequence comes from Cyanobium sp. NIES-981, assembly GCA_945877595.1. Lineage (GTDB taxonomy): Bacteria > Cyanobacteriota > Cyanobacteriia > PCC-6307 > Cyanobiaceae > RGUW01. Next base: position 55,274 of record CAMDVN010000003.1, read on the forward strand.
GGCCCGCGAGCAAATTGGCGAAAAGGCTTACCGCGATTGGTTGCCGTTCATCGGCACGCTGTTTCTGTTCATCTTCGTGTGCAACTGGGGTGGTGCTCTGATCCCCTGGAAGTTGATTGAGATCCCGAACGGCGAGCTGGGTGCTCCCACAGCCGACATCAACACCACCGTGGCGATGGCCCTGCTGGTCTCTCTTTCGTATTTCTATGCAGGATTGAGCCGCAAGGGCTTGAGGTACTTCGAGTACTACGTGGAGCCGACCCCCATCATGCTCCCGTTCAAGATCATCGAGGATTTCACGAAGCCTCTGTCCCTCTCCTTCCGTCTGTTTGGCAACATCCTTGCGGACGAATTGGTCGTGGGTGTGCTGGCTTTCCTGGTCCCTGTGCTCGTGCCTCTGCCGGCCATGTTCTTGGGCCTGTTTACCAGTGCAATCCAGGCTCTGATTTTCGCCACCCTCGCCGCCAACTACATCGGTGAGGCCGTGCACGAAGAGCACCACTGAGCCCCAGACTCCGGGAGACACCCGGCTGTCTGCCAAACTCATCGCGCGCAGGTCCGGGTGGAACCGGGCCCACTCCCTGTGGGGGGTGTCCCGGGCGCGCTTTGCCGATTCCGCGCTCTCCCTGCGCTAAACCAACCCTTCACCCACCCTCTCCCCAACAGGTTTCCACCCATGAGTGAACTGACCTCTGCCGCATCCGTACTGGCCGCCGCTCTGGCCGTGGGCCTCGCCGCCATCGGTCCTGGCATCGGCCAAGGCACCGCAGCCGGTCAGGCTGTGGAAGGGATCGCCCGCCAGCCCGAAGCCGAAGGCAAGATCCGCGGCACCCTGCTGCTCTCCCTGGCCTTCATGGAAGCCCTCACCATCTACGGCTTGGTGGTAGCCCTGGTGCTCCTGTTTGCGAACCCCTTCGTCAACTGACCCCGACGACGGGGACAACAGAGGGAGCCTGGCTTCCCCTGTTGTCCCTCCGGCCAGCTGTTTCGTTGCGACGAAACCTTCTTTCCTGACCCTCAGCTTTTGGGTCAACCAGGCCCTTGACCGGGTCTTTTCAACTCCGGCGCTCTCCTCCGATGTCCAGTTGGCTCCTTCTTGCCGCTGCCGGTGCTGCTTCTAGCGCACCTGAGGGAGGTCTTTTTGACCTCGATGCCACCCTCCCGCTCATGGCGGTTCAGGTTGTGCTCCTCACGTTCATTTTGAATGCCCTCTTCTTCCGTCCTGTTGGCCGGGTCGTTGAAGATCGCGAGGGCTATATCGCTACCAGCCGTGCCGATGCCAAGCAAAAGCTCGCCCAGGTTCAGCGCCTGGAGGCCGATCTGGCCGAGCAACTCAAGGGTGCTCGTCAGCAGGCCCAGCAGCTGATCCTCGAGGCCGAGCAGGAAGTCGACAAGCTCTACCGCGAGGCCCTGGCTTTGGCTCAGTCTGAAGCCAACGCCTCACGAGAGCAAGCTCGCCGCGAGATCGAGAAGGAGCGGGACCAGGCCTTGGCCGCCCTCGGGGCTGAGTCTGACCGTCTCGGAGCCTTGATCGTTAACCGTCTGCTGCCAGCCAAATGATTGCGACTTTCGCACCACGGGCCCTAATGGCCCATGCCGGCGGCTTCGGCATCAACACCAACATCCTCGACACCAACCTGATCAACCTGGTCATTGTGATCGGGGTTCTGTTCTGGTTTTTGCGGGGCTTTCTCGGAGGGATCCTTGACCGTCGCCGCCTGGCGATTCTCGCTGACCTCAACGATGCCGAGGAACGTCTGAAGCAAGCCAATGCGGCCTTGGCCCTAGCCCAGCAGGGTGTGGCTGCTGCCCAGCAAAAGGCCGAACAGATTCGCGCCGATGGCAAGGCTCGGGCCGCCGCTGTTCGAATCGATAGCGAGAAGCGCACCATTGAGGAAATGGCGCGGCTCCGTCAGGACGCCGTATCTGATCTCAATGCCGAAGCTGCTCGGGTCAATGACCTGCTTCGCCGTGAGGCAGCTCGCCAAGCGATCGAAAAGGCCTTGGCTGCCCTGCCAGGCAAGCTCGACGACGCAGCCCAGGGCCAGTTGCTTGACCAGTCCATCTCCAATCTGGGGAACGCCTGATGCCGCTGCTCAACTCCATTTCCACCCCCTACGCAGAAGCCCTTCTGCAGGTGGCTGAAGCCCGCCAAGAGACTGACGTTGTGGCATCCCAGGCCAAGGAGCTCCTGGCCATTTGGTCTGAGAGTGCCGAGCTTCGCTCGGCCATGGCCTCGCCCGTCTTTGAGCCCGAGGCCAAGAAGGCTGCTTTGGCCAAGCTCTTCGGCGACCAGCTCACACCCTCATTTCAGAACCTGTTGAAGCTCCTGGCCGATCGTCAGCGCATCTCGGTGCTGGATGCGGTGCTGCTGAGGTTTTTGGAGCTGTATCGCGAGCTTCGCCAGATCACCCTGGCCAAGGTCGTCTCGGCTGTTCCCCTCAGTGAGGCCCAACAGATCGAGCTCAATCAGAAAGTGCAGGCGATCGCCGGCACCGAGGCAGTGGAATTTGACCTTTCGGTCGATCCGGCCCTGATTGGCGGGTTTGTCGTGAGCCTGGGCTCCCAGGTCATCGACGCCAGCCTCTCTGGGCAGGTTCGTCGCCTTGGTCTGGCGCTGGCCAAGGTGGGCTAGCTCCTCCAACCCTTTCCTCTCTCCCGCCACCTTCCCATCTGCTCCCCCCGAGGGGACTTCATCCCATGGTTTCCATCCGCCCCGACGAGATCAGCGCCATCCTCAAACAGCAGATTGAGGACTACGACAAGTCTGTTTCGATCAGCAATGTCGGAACGGTGCTGCAGATCGGCGATGGCATTGCTCGGGTTTACGGCCTGCAGCAGGTCATGGCTGGCGAGCTGGTCCAGTTTGAGGACGGCACTGAGGGCATTGCACTCAACCTCGAAGACGACAACGTCGGGGTTGTGTTGATGGGCGAGGGCCGGGGCATTCAGGAGGGCAGCACCGTCAAGGCCACGGGCAAGATTGCCTCGGTGCCCGTTGGCGACGCCATGCTGGGCCGGGTGGTTAATTCCCTGGGTCAGCCCATTGATGGCAAAGGCGAAATTGCCACGTCGGAAACCAGGCTGATCGAGTCGATGGCTCCTGGGATCATCCAGCGGAAATCGGTGCACGAGCCCATGCAGACGGGCATCACCGCGATCGACGCCATGATTCCGATCGGCAGGGGTCAGCGCGAACTGATCATTGGCGACCGCCAGACCGGCAAGACCGCCATTGCGATCGACACCATCATCAATCAGAAGGGCGAAGACGTCGTTTGCGTCTACGTGGCTGTGGGCCAGAAGGCCGCCTCCGTGGCCAACGTGGTCGAGGTGCTGCGTGAGAAAGGTGCTCTTGATTACACGATCGTGGTTGCGGCTAGCGCCTCTGAATCGGCGGCTTTGCAGTACTTGGCTCCCTACACCGGCGCGGCACTCGCCGAGTCGTTCATGTACAAGGGCAAGGCCACCCTGGTGATCTACGACGATCTCACCAAGCAGGCCCAGGCCTATCGCCAGATGTCGCTCTTGCTGCGCCGTCCCCCCGGTCGTGAGGCTTACCCCGGCGATGTCTTCTACTGCCACAGCCGCTTGCTTGAGCGTGCCGCCAAGCTGAGCGATGCGATGGGCAAGGGCTCGATGACAGCACTGCCGATTATTGAAACCCAGGCTGGTGACGTGTCGGCTTACATCCCCACCAACGTGATTTCGATCACGGATGGTCAGGTGTTCCTGAGCTCTGACCTGTTCAACTCCGGTCTTCGCCCTGCCATCAACGTGGGCATCTCCGTTAGTCGGGTGGGCGGCGCCGCCCAAACCAAGGCCATCAAGAAAATTGCCGGTACGTTGAAGCTGGAGTTGGCACAATTTGATGAACTGGCGGCCTTCTCGCAATTTGCTTCGGATCTCGATGCAGCCACCCAGCAGCAACTGGCCCGGGGCAAACGTCTGCGGGAAATCCTCAAGCAGCCCCAGTTCAGTCCCCTGATCTTGGCTGAGCAGGTCGCTGTCGTCTATGCCGGCGTGAAGGGCCTGATTGACGAAATCCCTGTGGATCAGGTGGTGGAGTTCTGTCGTGAACTTCGTGATTACCTCAAGAGCAACAAGGCTGACTTCATCTCCAAGGTGCAATCCGAGAAGCAACTCAGCGATGACGCTGAGAGCATGCTTAAGGATGCCATCAACGAGGTGAAGTCGACCATGCTCGCCTCCATCTGAGGAGACGACGCCAATGGCAAACCTCAAAGAAATCCGCGACCGGATCAGTTCGGTCAAGAACACTCGCAAGATCACCGAGGCGATGCGCCTCGTAGCGGCCGCCAAGGTGCGCCGTGCCCAAGAACAGGTTCTTCGTAGTCGGCCTTTTGCCGATCGTCTCGCCAGGGTTCTGGAAAATCTCCAGTCCCGTATGCGCTTCGAAGAGGCTGATGCTCCCCTGCTCGAGGATCGTCCTGTTCAATCAATCACCCTGTTGGTGGTGAGTGCCGACCGCGGCCTCTGTGGTGGCTATAACGCCAACATCATCAAACGCACTGAGCTTCGCTTTGCTGAGCTCAAGCAACAGGGCTATAACGTCGATTTGGTTTTGATTGGTCGAAAGGCGATCACTTATTTCCAGAACCGCCGTTATCCTGTTCGCGCCACATTCACTGGGTTGGAACAGGTCCCAACGGCTTCCGAGGCGATGGGGATTTCAAACGAGGTCCTGGCCGAGTTCCTCTCGGGCAGCACCGATCGTGTCGAAATCATCTTCACCAAGTTCATCAATTTGGTGAGCTCCAGGCCGGTCTCCCAGACCTTGCTGCCCCTGGATCCCCAGGGCATTGCAGCCCCTGACGATGAGATCTTCAGGCTGACAACCCGGGAAGGTCGACTCACTGTTGAGGTTGGAGCTGCTGCCAATCAGCAGCCGCCACTTCCCTCTGACATCGTCTTTGAACAGAGTCCGGATCAGCTGCTGAATGCACTGTTGCCGCTGTATCTGGAAAACCAGTTGTTGCGTTCGCTCCAGGAGGCTGCGGCTTCTGAATTGGCCAGTCGGATGACGGCCATGAACAATGCCAGCGACAACGCGAAGGCCCTCGCCAAAACGCTCACCCTTGATTACAACAAGGCGCGCCAGGCAGCCATCACCCAGGAGATCCTGGAAGTGGTGGGTGGTGCTTCGGCGATGTGAGCTTGGCCTAGGCAGCTAGGAAGCCGGCAATCCTTGGGCGGTTTTGCGCGTTTCGCGTGCATCTCCGCCTCTGGGTTGCTGGTTTTTTGTTGGTTTTGACCGTTTCAGCCATGCTTTTGCCCAGCCCTGCACCTGGTGCGTTGGTGATCCAACCTCTGTTTCCAGTGGCGCTCGGGCAGGTCCAGTTGCGGCCCGAACCGCTTGATTTGGCCCTCCAGCTCCAGGCGCTCCACGCTCTGCGTGGCGATGCACGCAGCAATCCGGATCCGGGCTGTGCCTGGACTGGCGACCTCAATGGCGTTTGGCAGCTGCACCACCATGGGACCTTCGTGCCGCTGATTCGGCAGCTCGTTGATCACGCCAAGGCTTACCTCGTAACCCTCGGTTTTGATCTTCACCAGGTCTGTCTGCACATCCAGCGCTGCTGGCCGGTGTTGAGCGAAGCGGGACAAGTGGTGGGCCGTCATCACCACCCCAATGCCCATCTCAGTGCGGTCTATTACTTCACCGGTGATGGCAGCGGTCGCTGCGGATCCCTTCGCTTTTGGCCCCAGCGTCAGGTCAACGAGCTGGTCCCGGGGATGGCTGTCGGTCACGGCGCTCCTCTGGCCGAGGCTGACTGGGCCCAGTCCTCCTGGACGACTCCCTGGATCGATGTGGCTCCCCAGGCGGGCTTGCTGCTCCTGTTTCCCGCTGGGCTCGATCACGGCGTGCTGCCAAACCAGGACGATCAAAACCTGCGCTGTTCCCTCAGCATCGACTTTGTGCTGACTGCGGCTGCGTGCGGGCCCGGGCAGGCTCCTCCTGAGTACTTGGCACCCCATCCACTCCAATGGGATCCGGTTTGAATGCATCGGATTCGGTTTGGATTTGCTGAGGCCGGGGTCCGAGTTCTCCCATGGCGAGGCGATCTGGTTTGATTGGAGCCCGAGCAGCCCCCCTCCCGATCACCCATGAGTGCAACGTTCACTGTTGTGGCCGAGCTTGAGGGCGGCAGCCACACCGGCATCCACACGTTTTTATGCCGCGACGACCAGTCGGTGTTGGCTGCCGCCGAAGCGGCAGGAGTGCCCCTGCCCAGTTCCTGTTGTTCGGGGGTCTGCACCACGTGTGCAGCGTTGATCATCGAGGGCACGGTCCAGCAAAAGGACGCCATGGGTGTAAAGGCTGAACTTCAGCAACAGGGCTATGCGCTGTTGTGTGTGGCCTTTCCGTGCAGTGATCTCAAACTGAAGGCCGGTCAAGAGGACGCCCTCTATGAGGCCCAGTTCGGGCAATTTCAGAAATAGGTTGCGATCAGTTGAGCCCATGGCTGTCTCGTCTGGCCTGGTGCTGGCGCCGCTTGACTTGCGGCTAAAGCGCCAGCCGGGGCCCTTGTTGGCTCAGATCCAAGCCGCGGTAGCGGCCCAGGGTGTGCCGCTGCGCTGGGCGATCACTGCGGTGCAGGGGGACGATCTGTTGATTGAGGCCATCGTGCTTCGCAACGATGCCGATCCGCCTGCGCCTGGGCCGCAGCGCTGATGACTACCTTGCCCACCCTGCCCGCCCTCCCCACCCTGCTGGTGATTCCCACCGGCATCGGTTGCGAGCTGGGTGGCTTTGCCGGTGATGGCCTGCCGGCCGCCCGACTGTTGGCGGCGGCGAGCGGTTGCTTGATTACCCATCCCAATGTGATGAATGGCGCGTCGCTCTACTGGAGTGATCCGCGCATTCACTACGTGGAAGGCTCAGCTTTGGATCGTTTTGCTGCGGGAAGCCTGGCCCTGCGGCCGGTGCGGCGGCAGCGGGTGGGGCTGCTGCTTGATGCCGGCATCGAGCAGGAGCTGCGGCTGCGCCACCTCCAGGTGGCCGATGCTTGCCGCGCCAGCCTGGGCCTGGAGATCGGTCCTGTGGTGACCACCGAGATGCCCCTGGAAGTGAGCCTCAACCGTGGCCCCAGTGGAGCGAGCTGGGGCCAGCTAGGCCGACCAGATGCGTTGTTACGGGCTGGCGAGCAATTGCGGGCTGGCGGTGCCACGGCCGTTGCGGTCGTGGCCCGTTTCCCCGAGGACACCGGCAGTGAAGCTCTGGCTGCTTATCGCAGTGGTACTGGGGTTGATGCCCTGGCCGGTGCCGAGGCGGTGATCAGCCATCTGCTTAGCGAGCATCTGGGTTTGCCCTGCGCCCATGCCCCGGCCCTCAGTCCGCTGCCGCTCGACCCGGCGCTCGACCCCCGCGCCGCTGCCGAGGAGCTCGGCACCACCTTTCTGGCGTGTGTGTTGGTGGGTCTCAGCCGCGCCCCTGACCTGGTGCTCTGGCCACCCCTGCTTGGGTCTGTGGCTGCAGATCCGGCCCTGCTGCGCCCCGAGGCGATCGCTGCGGTGGTCGCACCGGCTGGCGCCTTGGGTGGGGCAGCGGTGTTGGCGGCGGTTGAGCGAGGTGTGCCGCTGATCTCCGTTCACAACCCTTGCCTGCTCAGCGTCACCGCTGAGGCGCTTGGGCTGTCTTTGGCTGGTGCCCAGGTGCTGCCGGCTTCCAGTTATTGCGAAGCGGCCGGATTGCTGCTGGCGCTGCGCGAAGGCATCAGCCCGGCGGCTCTGTGCCGCCCCATCGAGCGGCTGGCTTGAGCAGGCCCGCTCAGCGCAGGCAGGCCATTGGGTGGCGAGATGGCAGGCCCAGGGCTTTGGCGACGCCGGGATGGCACACCGAACCGGCCACGGTGTTGAGGCCGCTGAGTAGCTCGGGACGGTCGGTCACGGCTTCGCTCAAACCTCGGCCCGCCATCACCAAGATGTAGGGGAGGGTGACGCTCACCAGGGCCTCGGTGGAGGTGAAGGGCACGGCCCCGGGCATGTTGCCCACGGCGTAGTGCAGCACGCCGTGGACCTCGAAGGTGGGGGCGGTGTGGGTGGTTTCGCGACTGGTGGCGATGCAGCCGCCCTGGTCGATGGCCACATCGACGATCACCGAGCCCGGTTTCATCTGCCTCACCAGGTCGGCCTCGACCAAGGTGGGGGCGCGTCCTCCCGGCAGCAGCACGGCGCCGATCACCAGGTCGGCCCCGGGCACCAACCGCTCAATTAGGCCGTGGCTGCTCACCAGGCTCACCAGGCGGCCGCGCCGGTCGGCCTCAAGGCTTCGCAGCCGCTGGGGCGAGCGGTCCAGCAGAAACACCTCGGCATCCAGGGCGGCAGCAATCCGCGCGGCATGCCAACCCACTGTGCCGGCCCCCAGCACCACCACCCGAGCCGGCCGCACACCCGTGCAGCCGCCAATCAAGACACCGCGGCCGCCGTGGGGTTTTTCAAGCAGGTAGGCGCCGACCTGGGCGGCCAGGCGTCCGGCGATTTCGCTCATGGGGGCCAGCAGCGGCAGGCTGCCGTCCTCGAGCTGCACCGTCTCGTAGGCCACGGCCGTGGTGCCGGCCTCCAGCAGGGCGCGGCCCACCTCGGGGTAGGCGGCCAGGTGCAGGTAGGTGAACAGCACCAGGTCGGGTCGCAGGTATCCGAATTCCTCGCTCTGGGGCTCCTTCACCTTGACCACCAGATGGGCGGCCCAGGCCTCGTCTCGGCTCACCAGGCGGGCCCCCACGGCGGCGTAGGCGTCGTCGGTGATGCCAGCCCCCAGGCCGGCCCCGGTTTCGATGCGCACCTCCATGCCCTGGCTCACCAGCTCGCGGGCGCCATCGGGGGTGAGCGCCACCCGCTGTTCATCGCGCTTGATCTCGGCGGGCACGCCGATGCTGGCCATCGGAGAGCTCAGGCGGGCGGTGGCCGTGGGGCCTAGGGCGGCCATGGAACAAGGCGAGTTGGGTTGGCTTCAGCTTGGCGCCGCTGCGCTCAGCTGACCACACCCAACGGGCCCAAACTCAGCGCGCCGCAATCGGCATGCGCCAGCCCGTGCCAAAGGAGCGCCGGCTCACCTTGAGCACCGGTGGAGCTTGGCGGCGTTTGAATTCGGCGCGGCGCAGCAGGCCCATCACCCGGGCGGCCAGGGCGGCGTCGGCACCCGCGGCCACCAGCTCCTCGGGGCTGCGCAGATCCTCGATCAAGGCCTTGAGCATGGGGTCGAGCACGGCGTAATCGGGTAGGGAGTCGCTGTCTTTTTGCTCAGGGCGCAGCTCGGCGCTCGGCGCTTTGTGGCGGATGGCATCGCCCACCAGCTCGCCGCTGGGCCGTAGGCCCAGGTCTTGGCGAGTGGGGCCTGCGGCGTCGCTGTCGAGCCAGGCGCACAGCTCAAAGACCGTGCTCTTGTAGAGATCGCCAATCACCGCTAAGCCGCCGTTCATGTCGCCGTAGAGGGTGCAGTAACCCACCGCCAGTTCTGATTTATTGCCGGTGCTCAGCAGCAGCTGACCCTGTTGGTTGGCCATGGCCATCAACAGGGTGCCGCGGATTCTGGATTGGAGGTTTTCGGCTGCCAGGCCGCTGGGGATGGCACCGAGGCCAGGCGCCAGGGTCTGATCGAAGGCCTGCATCAACGCCTCGATCGGCAGGGTGGCCGTGCGGAGACCCAGCCGCTGGGCCAGGGCGACGGCGTCGTCAATCGATCCCGATGAGCTGTAGGGCGAAGGCATCAGCAGCGCCTGCACCTGCTCCCCCCCCAGTGCCGCGGCTGCGATCACCGCCACCAGGGCTGAATCGATGCCGCCGCTCAAGCCCAGGAGGGCGGCCTTGAACCCGCATTTCTGGGCGTAATCGCTGACCCCGAGCACGAGAGCACGAAACATCTGCTCAGGATCACTGGGAAGCTCCCTGGTTTCCACTGCAGCAGGAGCAGGAGCAGCTGGCTCGGGTGCGCTCAGCGCCCACAGCCCCACCTGTGGGCGGCTGCAGGCCAGGTGCAGTGCGGTGGCTCCGCTGGGTTGCTTGACGAAACTGGCCCCGTCGAACACCAGGTCGTCGTTTCCGCCCACCTGGTTCACGTAGACCACAGGACAGCCCAATCGTTCGGCGGCCCTGTGGGCCAGGTGGTGGCGTAGGGCCAGCTTGGTGTGACCAAATGGCGAGGCGGAGAGATTGAGTAGGGCATCGATCCCGAGCGGCAACAGCTCGGCGATTGGATCGCTGCCCGCCAGCCGCTGGCCCTGCAGCTCCTCCTCGACCCAGAGGTCTTCGCAGATGGTGAGCCCAAGGCGCCAGTGACGCTCACCTTCGCGCAGCTCCAGCACCGCGGCCTGATCGGCGGGCTTGAAGTAGCGCCGCTCATCAAAGACGTCGTAACTGGGCAACAGCCGCTTGCGGCACACGATGCGCCAACAGCCAGCTTCGATCAGGGCTGCTGCGTTGTAGAGACAGGGGAGGGCCGTACTGCCGCTGGGCTCGGCCACCCCCACCAGCACGCGCAGGCCGGGGGGTTGGTCCACAAGCCCCGCGGCGAGACGATCGAGCACCGTGGGCTGGAGTTCCAGCAGGCTGGGCCGCAGCAGCAGATCCCGCGGCGGGTAGCCCCAAAGGCTGAGCTCGGGCGTCACCACTAAAACGGACTCCCCAGCGGCCTGCTGGCCGGCCTGCTGGGTTGCCGCCAGGATGGCCTCGCCGTTGCCGGCGAGATCCCCCACCAGGGGATTGAGTTGGGCGAGGGCGATCTGCATGGAGGTTCAGCATGGAGGTTCAGCTGCGTCTTGCTGCCGCGCCAGCAGCGCCCAGGCCATAGAGATTGTGCTGCACCAGCAGGGGCCAGAGGGATGGAGGGATCTGGGCTCGATCGGGGCTTTGGCGCAGCTGGGAGCTGGCACTGGCCGGGATTTCCAGTCGCAGCACCTCCAGCTGCGCTCCCAACTGCCGCAGGGGTTCGAGGCTGTCGTCCTGCAGCGGCCAGCCCTGGCGGGGCACGATTGCCAGGCGGCAGCGCTGCAGCAGCTCCTTGGCCCGCCGCCAATGGGGCAGCTGGGGGGCCAGATCGCTGCCCACCACAAACACCAGCTCGGCAGCGGGCCAACGCTGTTCAGCCCGCTCCAAGGTGCTGATCGCCCAGGGGCTGCTGAGCTCCTGAACCTGCTCAAGGCGCGGTTCGGCCAGGCCAGCCACCAGGGCTCCCAGCAATTGGGCGCGCAGCTGCAGCGGGGCTCCGTGCTGTTTGAGCGGATTGTCGCTGGCCCAGGTGGCCACGTGCGGGTAGCGGGCCAGCAAACCCCGTAGCAGGGCCTCGTGGCCGCAGCTCGGCGGGTCGGCGCTGGTGCCAAACAGGGCAACGGCGTCTCGGGCTTGTGCCGTCGTTTCAGCTGTGCCTGGGTTGGCATCCGTCGCGCTCCGGCTCATGGCAGCAGGCTCTGGAGTGGTTCGTCAAGCGGTTCAGGCACTGGTTGGGATGGCCAGTGATGGAGCCAGGCCCGGGCTTGGGGGTCGGTGCGGGCCAGGCGCCGCAGGAGGGCCCCTGGCCGTGGCCCCCGCTGGGAGCTTTTGAGCAGTTCGGCTGCCGCCAGCCGGCCGGTGAGTCGGGTGGTGTGGACGGCTAGGGCCGCCTGGGCCAAGGCCACCGGTGCGGCTGGAGCCAGGCTGAGGCCGCCGCTGAAGGGGGCGGCCAGCAGGAGCAGCTGGCGCAGCCCCCCCAGCACCAGCTGAATGCCCAGTTGGGTTCCCCCCAGCAGGGCGTTGTGACCCGATAACCGCCCCAGCAGCTCCCGGGCCGCCCTGCCGTGCATCGGCAGGCCGTAGAGCCGGCTGAGCTGCATCACCAGGGCCGTGTCGCAGGCGATCCCCCCGGCCAGATCCAAAAGCAGTACTGGATTGGCCGCCACCCCGGTGGCCTTGAGCGCGGCAAATCGGCCAATCAGGCTCTGGGCCGCCACCTTGTGGTGGCGCAGGCGCAACTGGTGCAGCGACCGATGGAAGCGGTCGGCGTTGCGCAGGGCGTTGAGCGCTAGCAGCAGCTCCCCCTGGCGCTCGAGCAGCTCGCGCAGGGCGTTCCGCATGGGGGCGATGCGGGGCGGCTCGGGGCGGCTGCGGATGCGGCCATCGGCAAGCTGCTCGGGCCGCCGTGGCGCCGCGGCGACTGTGACGATGCCGTGGCTTTGCAGGCTCTGGGGCAGGCGGCGCCGAATGCTCGCCACCAGCTCAAGGCGCTCCGCTTCGCTCCAGCAGTCGCAGCGGTTGAGCACCAGAAGCAGGGGTTTGCCGCTCTCGAGCAGCTGTTGGAGGGCCTGGCGGTCCACCTGGGTGAGATCACCATCGAGCACCAGCAGCACGAGATCGGCGCCCAGGGCCAGGCGGGCGGCGAGCCGGGCACGGGCAGCGGCGGCGATCTCATCGATCCCGGGGGTGTCGACCAGGTCAATGGCCTGCAGCCCAGCGATGGGTTCGGTCCAGGGGGCCACCTGCTGGCGCCGGGTGCAGCCGTGGGCCACATCGGTGGCAAAGCGCTCAACGCCCAGCAGGGCATTGAGCAGGCTGGATTTGCCCACCCCCACCCGGCCAAATACAGCAACCCGTAGGCGCTGTTGCCGCAGGCGATCGAGCTGACGATCCAGCACCGCGAGCTCGCCCTCCATCAGGCTCTGCTCCCGCGGGGTGAGGGCGAGTTGCAGCCGCCACTGTTCAAGCAGCAGGCGGCAGCGCTCGGAAGTCGACGGGATGGGTTGAGAGAGGACCGATGGCAACGCCAAGGCCGCGGCGCAGACATGCTGAGTCTGGCGCAGCTTGCCAACGGGGCCAGCCACACCCCTCAAGGTGGGCCATCTGTGCCATCGTCACGCCCTTCTGCCCCCTCCCTGCTGGAGCCGATGTTCACCTCCCTGCCGCTCGATGCCCTCAGCCAGCCGGCGGTCTTCGCCGAGCGGCGGGCCCGGTTTCTGGCCCAGCTGGGTAGCGCCGCAGCGGTGGTGCCGGCGGCGCCCCTGGCGGTGCATCACGCCGACTGCGAGTGGCCCTTTCGCCAGAACAGCGACTTCTGGTATTTGACCGGTTTTGATGAACCCGATGCTGTAGCCCTGCTGCTGCCGCAGCGCCCTGCCGGTGAGCAGTTCGTGCTGTTTGTGCCGGCGAAGGAGCCCAGCGCGGAGGTGTGGCAGGGCTTTCGCTGGGGCACCGAGGGGGCTGTTGAGCGCTTCGGGGCCGATCTGGCCCACCCGATTGAGGAGCTACCGCAGCGCCTGGCCGATTACCTCAAGGATGCCGAGGGGATTGCCTTCCGCGTGGGGAAGCACCCCAAGGTGGAACCCCTGGTGCTGCAGGCCTGGGCGGCCCAGCTCGACCGAGCCCCCCGCAGCGGCAAGGCCGCCCTGGGGCTGGTGGCACCTTGCCCGCTGCTGCATGAGCTGCGCCTGCGCAAGACGCCCGAAGAACTGCTACGCCTGCGGGAGGCGGCACGCATCTCGGCTGAAGCCCATGAGCTGGCCCGCCAAGTGGCCCGGCCCGGTCTGTTGGAGCGGCAGGTCCAGGCGGTGATCGAGCAGCACTTCCTGGAGCAGGGGGCCCGTGGCCCGGCCTACGGCTCGATTGTTGCCGGCGGCGACAACGCCTGCGTTTTGCATTACACCGCCAACACCGCGGTGTTGCGCGAGGGCGATCTCCTCCTGATTGATGCCGGCTGCTCCTTGAGCGATTACTACAACGGTGACATCACCCGCACCTTTCCGATTGGGGGGAGCTTTTCAGGCGAGCAGCGGGCTCTCTATGACCTGGTGCTGGCTGCCCAGGCGGCGGCAGTGGCGGCAGTGCGGCCAGGTTTTACCGCTGAGGGGGTCCACGACACCGCCCTGCGCGTGCTGGTGACGGGGCTGGTGGAGTTGGGCCTGCTGGCCGGCGAGGTCGATGCTCTGATCGAACAGGGCGCCTACCGCCACCTCTACATGCATCGCACCGGCCACTGGCTGGGGCTCGATGTGCATGATGTGGGTGCCTATCGCCTTGGCGAGCACCACGTGGAGCTGGAGCCGGGCATGGTGCTCACTGTGGAGCCCGGGCTCTACGTGAGCGACCGCCTTGCGGTGCCCGAAGGTCAGCCGGCCATCGCAGAGCGCTGGAAGGGAATCGGCATTCGCATCGAAGATGACGTGGCGGTGAGCGAGCATGGCCATGAGGTGCTCACGGCGTCGGCCCTTAAAGCTGCGGCGGCCATGGAGCGCTGAGGGCCTGCAAGGCCTCACGGGTGTCGCCCAGCAGGACATCGGCGCCGGCCTGCCTGAGCTGCTCCTCGTAATGGGCTCGGGCCGCTTTGGCGGCGCTGCCGTGCAGGTGGGGCGGCGCCACTGCCAGGGCCACAAACTGCTGTTCGGGGCACGCTTGTCGGGCGTTGAGCACCGTGTGAACATCGGCCACTGTGTCGCCGAGGTAGGCGATCGGGGGCGCCGAGGCACCCAGCTCCAGGCCGCCGTGGCGCTGTAGCAGAGCTGCAGCCAGCTGTAGTAGGCCGCCTGGATCGGGCTTGTCGGGGGCGTCGCCCATGGCGATCAGGGGCGGATCCATGAGGCCGAGCCTGGTTTCCAGCACGTAGCGAGCCGAGGGGGGTTCGGCGCCACTCACAAAACCCCAGACAATGCCGGCCGTTTCGAGGGCGGCAAAGAAGGGCCGATCCACCAACAGGGGTTCGCTGCCGATGAACCCCTGCCATTGGCCGGGGTCACCGGTCGGGTCACCGCCAAAGTAGAAGCCGCTGAAGACCTCCACCAGATCGTCAAAGGGCGGCAGCTGGGGCAGTCCGAGGCGACGCAGCAGCTCCAGGCTGGCGTGCCAGTCGTTGTTCCAGTGACCCTCGGCTTTTAGGGCATCGATCTTGGCGGCATCAGGCCGAACACCGCTGTAATGGTGCACCGTTTCGGCCAGGGCTCGGCGGTAGCTGCCGCCCACATCGCGGATCACGCCGTCGATGTCGAACAGCAGCACGGTGTGCGGGGCTTCGGCGTGCCGCAACTCGGGGGCCTGGGGCTTGGCGGTACTCAGAACCGGGGCGTAGCAGCTGGTAGGTTAGTTGTTTGACTGATTGCCTTGAGCGCTGCCGCCATGCCAGCCACCGATAGCCCAGTGGACGCCGCTCTTGTCGAGGGTGCCGAGGTGGTTGCGGCCGTTGAGACGGCTGCCCCCACCGAAGGTCGTCCGGCGATGCGCGGCGGCAGTGCCGCCCTCGCCACGGCCACCATCGATGAAGACGGGGTCCCTTCGGGGTACACCCCCAAGGCGGATGAGGGCCGCTTTCTGCTCAAGATCCTCTGGTTGCCCGACAACGTGGCCCTTGCCGTGGATCAGATTGTTGGCGGTGGCCCCAGCCCGTTAACGGCCTATTTCTTCTGGCCCCGTGAGGATGCTTGGGAAACCCTCAAGTCTGAGCTGGAGGCCAAGAGTTGGATCACCGACAACGAGCGTGTCGAGATCCTCAACAAGGCCACTGAAGTGATCAACTATTGGCAAGAGGAGGGCAAGGGCAAGAGCCTCGATGAGGCCAAGCTCAAGTTTCCCGATGTCACCTTCTGCGGAACCGCCTGATTGTTGGCGTTTCGATTTGGTTCATCACGAGCGCCCTGCGGGGCGCTTTTTTGTTGGTTAGAGGATTGTTGATTGATCATGGGCTGGGGGCTTTGTTCCCCCTCCCCATCAAAAAACCGGCCCCGTCGTGAAATGGGGCCGGTTTGGCATCGTTAGATTGAGACGAAGAGGCAGGTGCTGGGGTTAATTAACCGCCCTTGCTGGCCTGGAGACGAGCTCGGGCCTGATCCAGGGCCTTGAGTGCCCTCAGTTTCTCAGTGCTGGATGCCTGGCCTTCAAAGCCGGCAGCAGCCAGTTTGGCGGCTTCGAAGGCCGCTTCTGCTTGGGCGGGATCAATCTTGCTGCCCAGTTCGGCTGAATTCACCAAAACGGTGACTTCATTGGCTTCGACTTCAGCGAAACCACCGGCCAGGGCAATCGTCGACCAGCTCGTGCCTTCGCGCACGCGGAGTACTCCGCTGTCAAGGGCGGTGAGCATGGTGACGTGTCCGGTGAGGATACCCATCTGCCCAGTGGTGCTGGGCAAGATGACCTCATCGGCGGGGCCGTCAAAAACGCTCTGATCAGGAGCAAGAACACGCAGGGTGAGGGTCATGGAGATCAGCCCTTGGCCTCAGCCTTGATCTTGTCGGCCTTGGCCCTCACGTCGTCAATGCTGCCGACGAGGTAGAAGGCGGCTTCAGGAAGGGTATCCAGCTCACCAGCCAAGATCATGTTGAAGCCTTTGATGGTTTCCTCGAGCTTCACATACTTGCCAGGCATGCCAGTGAAGATCTCAGCCACAAAGAAGGGCTGGGAGAGGAATTTTTCGATTTTGCGGGCCCGATCTACCGTGCGGCGATCGTCTTCTGACAGCTCGTCAAGGCCGAGAATCGCGATGATGTCCTGGAGCTCCTTGTAGCGCTGCAGGGTGCTCTGCACGGCACGGGCGGTGCGGTAGTGCTCATCACCCACCACCGCGGGCTGGAGCATGGTGCTGGTGGAATCCAGTGGATCCACCGCGGGGTAGATGCCCTTGGAGGAGAGGCCGCGACTCAACACCGTGGTGGCATCAAGGTGGGCAAACGTGGTGGCCGGAGCGGGGTCTGTGAGGTCGTCAGCGGGGACGTAGACGGCCTGAATCGAGGTGATTGACCCCTCCAGCGTCGAGGTGATGCGCTCTTGAAGCATGCCCACGTCGGTACCAAGGGTGGGCTGGTAGCCCACAGCCGAAGGCATACGGCCCAGAAGGGCGCTCACTTCAGAGCCGGCCTGCACGAAGCGGAAGATGTTGTCGACGAACAGCAACACGTCTTGCTTGTTGGCGTCGCGGAAGTGCTCAGCCATGGTGAGAGCCGAGAGCCCAACGCGCATCCGAGCGCCTGGAGGCTCATTCATCTGGCCGTAGCAGAGGGCCACTTTCGACTTCGAAAGGTCATCAGGATTGATCACTCCCGATTCCTTGAATTCCTCGTAGAGGTCATTACCTTCGCGGGTGCGCTCGCCCACGCCGGCAAACACCGACACACCACCATGCTCTTTCGCAATGTTGTTGATCAGCTCCTGGATCAACACGGTCTTGCCGACGCCGGCTCCACCGAACAGGCCAACCTTGCCGCCCTGACGGTAGGGAGCGAGGAGGTCGATGACCTTGATGCCGGTCTCGAACACCTTGGGCTTGGTCTCAAGCTCGGTGAGGCTCGGCGCTGGCCTGTGAATCGACGATCTCAGATCGGTGGTGACGGGACCTTTCTCATCGACGGGCTCGCCGAGCACGTTGAAAATCCGTCCCAGGGTGGCTTCACCCACGGGCACCGAAATTGGAGCCCCCGTGTCGAGGGCTTCCATGCCACGGACCAGGCCGTCGGTGGTGCTCATGGCCACGGCACGCACCCGGTGGTCGCCGAGGAGCTGCTGCACTTCAGCAGTGAGGGCAATGGCCTGACCGGCCGAGTTGGTGCCTTCAACCCGTAAGGCGTTGTAAATCCTGGGCAGCTTGCCGGCCGGGAATTCCACGTCCAGAACCGGACCAATCACCTGGCGCACAATGCCCTTGGTGCCGGTAGCGGTAGCAGCAGCCATATGTCAGGAAGTTCAGGAGAGTGCCCTGCGGGTTCCTTCCCCGCCTTGAGCGGCGCAACCTTACCACTGCAGGGGGCGGGTTCGGACACCCGCACAGCTGGGGCCTGGCCAGTTGCCATGGGGTCCCATAGGTTGGCACTCGACGGCTTCGAGTGCCAGCTCTGCCGTTTTGGATGGCGCTTCAAGCGCCATGCCAGTGCAGCCCAGCGGCTGCACCAGTCCATTGCAACCGCAAACCACGAACGCCTCGATCCATGGCAGCTGTTTCTCTCAGCGTCTCCACGGTTAAACCCCTCGGAGATCGCATTTTTATCAAGGTGTCGGAATCTGAGGAGAAGACTGCCGGCGGCATTCTTCTTCCTGATACCGCCAAGGAAAAGCCCCAGGTGGGTGAGGTTGTCCAGGTTGGCCCGGGCAAGCGCAATGAGGACGGATCCCGCCAGACTCCCGAAGTCAGCATCGGTGACAAGGTTCTGTACAGCAAGTACGCCGGCACCGACATCAAGCTCGGCACCGACGAGTACGTCCTGCTCTCCGAAAAGGACATTCTCGCAATCGTCAACTGAACTTCGCTAACCCTGGTTAGCTCTGTTGATTGACTCAGTTGAATTTGGCAACTGAGTTCATCTTCAAAATTTTTGTTTTTCCCTTCGATTTTCGCCTTCCATGGCCAAGCGCATTATTTATAACGAGCAAGCCCGCAGGGCGCTCGAGAGAGGCATTGACATCCTGGCGGAAGCCGTGGCTGTCACCCTCGGTCCCAAGGGCCGTAACGTGGTGCTTGAGAAGAAGTTTGGAGCTCCTCAGATCATCAACGATGGCGTCACCATCGCCAAGGAGATCGAGCTCGAGGATCACATTGAAAACACCGGTGTTGCCCTGATCCGTCAGGCCGCGTCCAAAACCAATGACGCCGCCGGCGATGGCACCACCACCGCAACGGTGTTGGCCCACGCCATGGTCAAGGCCGGCCTGCGCAACGTTGCGGCTGGCGCCAATGCCATCACCCTCAAAAAGGGGATCGACAAGGCTTCTGAGTTTCTGGTCAAGAAGATCGAGGAGCACGCCAAGCCGATCAGCGATAGCAACGCCATCGCCCAGGTGGGCACCATCTCCGCCGGTAACGACGAAGAGGTGGGTCGCATGATCGCCGATGCCATGGACAAGGTCGGCAAGGAGGGCGTGATCTCCCTGGAAGAAGGCAAGTCGATGACCACCGAACTGGAGGTCACCGAAGGCATGCGCTTCGACAAGGGCTACATCTCGCCCTACTTCGCCACCGACACCGAGCGGATGGAAGCGGTTCTTGAAGAGCCCTACATCCTGCTGACCGATAAGAAAATCGGTCTGGTTCAGGACCTGGTGCCCGTGCTTGAGCAGATCGCCCGCACCGGTAAGCCCCTGCTGATTATCGCTGAAGACATCGAGAAAGAGGCCCTGGCGACCCTGGTCGTCAACCGCCTGCGTGGCGTGCTCAATGTGGCCGCGGTCAAGGCCCCTGGTTTCGGTGATCGCCGCAAGGCGATGCTGGAAGACATCGCCGTCCTCACCAACGGTCAATTGATCACCGAGGATGCCGGCCTCAAGCTGGAGAACGCCAAGCTTGAAATGCTGGGTACCGCCCGCCGCATCACCATCAACAAGGACACCACCACCATCGTCGCCGAAGGCAATGAGGTGGCCGTGAAGGCCCGTTGCGAGCAGATCCGCAAGCAGATGGACGAAACTGACTCCTCCTATGACAAGGAGAAGCTTCAGGAGCGTCTGGCCAAGCTGAGTGGCGGTGTGGCCGTCGTCAAGGTGGGTGCCGCCACCGAGACCGAGATGAAGGATAAAAAGCTGCGTCTCGAAGACGCCATCAACGCCACCAAGGCGGCTGTTGAAGAGGGCATCGTCCCCGGTGGTGGCACCACCCTGGCGCACCTGGCTCCGGCCTTGGAGGAGTGGGCCAAGGCCAATCTCACGGGTGAAGAGCTGATCGGCGCCACGATCGTGGCCTCCGCCCTTACCGCACCCCTCAAGCGGATCGCCGAGAACGCTGGTGCCAATGGCGCCGTCGTGGCTGAAAACGTCAAGCACAAGCCCTTCAACGAGGGTTACAACGCCGCCACCGGCGAGTCTGTCGACATGCTGGCTGCCGGTATTGTCGATCCCGCCAAGGTGACCCGCAGTGGCCTTCAGAACGCCGCTTCGATTGCCGGCATGGTGCTCACCACCGAGTGCATCGTGGCTGACATGCCTGACAAGAAGGATGCAGCGCCCGCCGGCGGCGGCGGCGGCATGGGCGGCGACTTCGACTACTAGAGTGTTTAGAAGGGTCTTTGGATCCTTCTGCTCTCAACTCTTTAGTGTTTATGGGAGGTCTCACGACCTCCCTTTTTTTTGCTTGCACGTCTGGTGGTGCTAAACACCGCCCTTATGGTGCTAAACAGTTTCCGAGACCCCTGCCGTTTCAGGAGCGGGCGATGGTGAGTGGTAAACCCAGTGCTAAACAAAATTCCTGGTTTCGAGGGCGCCCCTGGATCTCCAGGGCGTTGTCCATACGGACCTGCTCCGCATAAGCAGTATCTACCGTATCTATGTGCGGATACAGAACTGTCCCCTCCGTGCCGTGCGTTCCGTATCTACAAATAGTATCTGCGGTAGATACGGAACAGACAAACGTGCATCAGCAGCATGTAAAACCCAACCGTTTCGTGGTCCTGCTGAGGATCTCCACCAAAAAAAGCGGTGGTGCTGACAGTCATGGCGTTGCAGCTCAGAAACGAGACATCGAACTGTTCCTTTCCTCTCATCACGGTGCTGAGGTGATCGCTGAACTGACTGAGGTGGAGAGCGGCGCTGCTGAGAGCAGACCCGTCCTTGAGGAGGCACTGCATCTCTGTCGAACTAACAAGGCGACGCTGCTAGTGCAGAAGGTTGACCGCCTCTCACGGGACCTGGAGCAGTTGGCACGGATCGTGAAAGACAAGACAGTTCCGATCCGTGTGGCGACCCTTCCCAACGCTGATAACTTCCAGATCCACCTGTTCGGGGCACTCGCAGCCCAAGAACGTGAATTCATATCGATCAGGACCCGTGCTGCTCTTGCATCTGCACGTGAACGGGGAGTGAGGTTGGGGAACCCCAACCTCGCTGAGATCAACCGTGGCAGGAGTAGGACTGCCAGCGCCTTTGCTTGTAACCACGCCCCGCTGATCAAGTCGCTCAGAGACAAGGGCAAGACGCTTCGGGAGATCTGCGAGGTGTTGAACGACGCTGGTATCAAGACTGCTCGTGGATGCGAGTTCCACCCTGTCCAGATCACACGCATCCTTCGTCGCACTGCTGGAGCTGCAGCATGAAGGTCCACATCGAGTGGCAGGACCAGCACCACCGCTGGCACCACTACCAGACCATGCACAACGAGAGAGAAGCGTTCAGGGTGGCAAGCAACCGTACCCAGAGCACTGGACTAAGACACCGCCTCGTGGATGATCAGAAGCGTTTGCTGGACCTTCTGGATCCTTAGACATGCAAGGTTTGCACTGTCTAGAAATTTGAGATATAAGTGATCCAGTTGAATTCGTTTCTCTGTGGTCGCATCGACGGTTGATGCATCTGGTGCAAATGAAAATGCGGAAATTGTCGACATTCAGGTCGCTGACATTAGTGTAACTAGAAGACTAAGAACTACTGACGAAGATAAGATAAGAGATCTCAGTGAAAGTATTGGAAGTATTGGTCTCCTTCATGCTATTGCTGTTGGAGATCGTGGTGGAAAGTATGTTCTCCTTAGCGGTCATCATAGACTAGAGGCATTCAAGAAACTCGGACGCAGCTGCATTCCAGCGACTGTCCATGAGGTTGACCCACTAGTAGAGGAATTAATACAAGTAGAGGAGAACCTCATGGTTTCAACACTCTCAGCGATTGACCAAGCAACCTTCATCGTTCGTTGGGAGGAACTCCTCACGCAACTTGGCAAACGTGCTCAGCGTGGAGACAACCGCTGGAAACGTAGTGGTCTGACCAACGCTGATCTTGCCAAGAGCAGGGGCATGAGCAAGAGATCGTATGCCTACATGAAGTCGATTGCGAAGATCCATCCTGATGCTCAGGATCTATTGAACGAGACCGAGTATGCAAATAACAAGATGGATATGGTCCGTCTTGCAAAAGAAGATGATGCTGTCCAGATCGCAGTTGCCAGCATCTTGGCAACAAATAAAAGTAAGTCCTTCTCTAGAGCACTCACTCTAGGTCGCTGTCAGGTGCATTCTTTTGATTGGGATGCTGAGAAGAAACGTATTCAAGAACGTATTGGCAAACCATTCTCGATCATGAAATGGGACAGTCACACCACAGACTTATCTAGACTATGCATGTTGCTTTCTCACGATGACGACACACGCATCGTCAATAGAGAATGGGGCACTGTCGAAGTTCAGGTTTATTCACAGCACCCTGACCATTCAGCACATGTCATCGAGTTCTACACTAACCCTGGCGATCGAATACTCGATTGCATGAGTGGTCGAGGAACCAACCTTCTTGTTGGTGCTGCTCTAGGTAGGCGTGTCGTTGGATATGACATGAACCCCACCAACCTTGCGAAGGTAAGGTCTGTGGCGTTGGAACACACAGACATCGATGCTGCTGATCTGCATCTTCACCACAGTGATGGTTGTGTGATGGAGGAGTTGGCAGATCAGCAGGACTGCTTCGACCTCATCACCTTTGATCCTCCATATGCACAAGGTTCTGAACGCTATACAGATGATCCACGAGACCTGTGCAACGTCAGGAACATGGATGCTTTCTATGAGCGGTTGCGTGAGTGCATGTGTAACTGCAAGCGACTGATCAAGAAAAGCGATTGGGAGAAAAAGGAGTTCCACCCAGTAGTCATGAAAGTTGGTTCTGTTCGTAGATTGCAGCAAGGTCTGCACAACATGTCTACAGAGGTCGAATTGATAGCGAGAGACCTAGGACTGGTGCTACATGACACCTTCTTCAATCATCTCTACTCGCAGTATGCGATGTTCCAGATGTCCCGTTGCATCGATCACAGATACTCAGCAAAGGTTCACGAGACTAACCTTGTATTTGTGAAGTATTGAAGTTTACTCTTTGTTTGAGATGCCGATGCTTATTTGCGTGAGATGCTGCCTCAGCAAATCCGCAAGTTCTCCCGATGACTTTTCGGTGATGTGCCCAAAGTCATGCCAAATAGGCGTTCCCTGCTTGGTATATTGCCCACATCCTTTGTTTACACAAAGTCCCAATCGAAGAGGGGCATAGTAGATGCCTTCCGATGACT